>CALLME010000285.1 GCA_938007945.1 uncultured Caulobacterales bacterium | reverse complement strand
GGCCGCTCAACATAGCGCGTGAAGAAATCCAGAATGTCGTCGCGAAAAACATGCCAGCTTGTTAGCGTCTCAGGCTCCGCGGGAAGCCTCGTAAATCCATGGCCGCGCATATCAAGTGCCACCGCATGCACGCCGAGCGGCGCAAGCAGTGCGCGGTAGCTCATCGCGTTAAATCCATTGGCATGAATAAAGACGAGCTTCAGCGGATTGCTCATACGTCCAAAATGCACGGCTGACAGCGTACCGTCAGAGAGGGCGTACTCCTTGCGCACAGGTTTGGGATAGGAGGCGGTTGTGGTCATGCGCTGTCTATAGAGGAGAGACGGGCCGCTCACCAGAGAATTTGAGCTATGCAGTTATTGATACTTTCAAGCAGGCAAAAACGCGCTATGACTAAGAGAAAGTGTAAAACGAAGAGGAGAATTCCATGATAGGCTACACAACAATTGGCGTCAGCGATATTGAGGCGGCGAAAAAATTCTACACAGACTTACTTGACGCCAAAGTCCTCTTTGACGGCGGGCGCATCGCCATGATCGGACAGTCTATGTCCCAGCCGATGATTGCCGTTTGCGTACCGTATAATGAAGAGGCCCCCACGCCTGGTAACGGCGTGATGGTCGCTTTCCCCGCAGGCTCGCATGAAAATGTGAACGCCAAATATGACAAAGCCTGCTCACTTGGTGCCACGTGCGACGGGGAACCCGGGCAACGTATCCCAGGTCAGTTCTACGGCGCCTACGTCAAAGACGCAGACGGTAATAAACTTTGCTTTTTTGACTTTAGCTAATGGAACTTTAGCTAAGTCCAAAACGTGCGCTGCGGGGCTAGCCCCGCAGGACGCCGCCCGCTTTGCCGACTTGCGCAATAATGCGCTCAGAAACAGATTCGATATCTTTATCGGTCAAAGTTGCATCCGTGGGGCTGAGCGTGACATCAATGGCGAGCGATTTATGTCCGTCCTCCACGCCTTTCCCCGCGTAAACATCAAATAATTTCACATCAGTAATCAGCTTCTTATCTGCGCCTTTCGCCGCCTTGATGATATCGCCTGCCGCGACGTCGTCTTTCACGATAAAGGCGAAGTCTCGGTGCACGGGCATCAGCTCTGACAGGGTCAGCGCTGCTTTGGCTTTACCGCCGCCTTTCTTTTTACGCGGTGCAGGGAGGCTTTCAGGCCAAAGCTCAAAGGCCATCACGCGGCCATCAATTCCGAGCGCTTTAAGCGCGCGCGGGTGAAGCTCGCCGAAATCAGCCAGGATATTCTTTGGCCCCATTTGCAGACGCCCAGACCGACCAGGATGCCAATAAGCGCCTGTTGGTTTTGAGAGCTGCAAATTATCAACCGCCGCGCCCATTGCCGCGAGCGCGGTCATGGCGTCACCTTTAACTGTTAGCGGGCCAACCTCGCGCGCGCCTTTCCAGTGGCGATCTGCCGTTACAAAGCGTACACCCGCAAGCGTCAAGCGTTGCCCGTCAGGCTCTTGGCTCTGATAGGTGCCGCCCATTTCAAAAAGAGAGCTTCCTGGATAACCTTTGTCACTATTTCTTTGTCCCGCAAGTAATAGGTGAATAAGCGCGCTGGGGCGCATGCAATTGAGGTCCGCGCTGATGGGATTATCAAGCAGCATATCATCTGCGCCGCCGCCAAAAACTTTCGCGTGGTCTTGCAGCACAAAGGCCCATGTGATGGCTTCTGACAGGCCGCGACCCGCAAGCGCGCGGCGCGCAAGACGCGTACGGTTTTGTAGTACAGTCGCGGTTGGTTCGCGCCGTCCAGAGAGTGGCGGCAAGCTCACTGCTTCGAGATTATGGAAGCCGTGAATACGCGCAATATCCTCAACCAAGTCTGCGCCTTCTTGCGCGTCGCGGCGGAAGGTCGGCACGCCGATGTCCCATGTCTCGCCTTTGGATTTGACGCAAAAGCCAAGGTCGAGCAGAATTTTCTCAACCACGCTATCGTCAAGCTCTAGCCCCGTCAGACGTGTTGTCAGTTCTGGATTAAAGGCGATATCATCTGGCGCAGGCAGGAGTTCGCCTGCCCTCTCAATCTCGCTTGGCTCACCGCCACAAATATCAAGAATAAGTTGCGTCGCCATCTCTAGCCCGCCCAGCACAAAGCCACTATCAACGCCCCGTTCAAAACGGTATTTCGCGTCAGTGTTTATACCAAGCGCTTTCGCCGTTTTGCGAATGGTTAGCGGGTCGAAATAGGCGCTCTCAATAAAAACATCCGTCGTCTCATCTGTGCAGCCAGAGCTGACCCCGCCCATAATGCCGCCAAGGCCGAGTACGCCGTTGTCATCCGCGATAACGCAATCAGACTCGCCTGCCGTATAGTCTTTGTCATCAAGCGCGGTGAACCTCTCACCCTTGCCCATGCGGGCGCGGATAGGGCCGCTGAGTTTCGCCATATCATAAACATGCAGCGGACGGTCGCGGTCATAGCTCATATAATTGGTGATATCGACGAGCGCTGAAATGGGTTTCAGGCCAATCGCTTTAAGCTTCTTTTGTAGCCATTCTGGTGACGGCCCGTTTTTTACTCCGCGCACCACACGGCCTGCGAAAGTGGGGCAGGCCTCTGGTGCGTCAATTTCAATTTTCTGCGGGCAGGGGAATGTGCCTTTGACAGTCTCAACCTCTGGCGTAATTAATTTGCCCAGCCCAACAGCGGCGAGGTCGCGCGCAATCCCGTTCACACCCAGCCAGTCAGGACGGTTCGGCGTGACTTCAAAATCAATCACAGGGTCGTTCATATCCATGGCGTCGGCGAGCGGTGTCCCAATCTCGAGGCTCGAATCTAAGTCCATAATCCCGTCACTGTCATCGCCAAGATTAAGCTCGGTGGAGGAACACATCATGCCAGAGCTCTCAACGCCGCGAATTTTACGTGGCTTCTTATCAAGCGAAAAATCTGCGCCGGGGATATAGGCCCCCATTGGGGCATAGGCCACGGTCATTCCCGCGCGTGCATTAGGCGCGCCGCAGACAATTTGCATCGTGCCGTCACGCGTCTCAACTGTGCAGACTTTCAGCTTATCTGCATCAGGATGCTTTTCCGCCGTCAGGACTTTGGCGATAGAGAAAGGCGCAAGCTCATCAGCGGGGTTGTGCACCTCTTCAACTTCAAGACCTGCAAGCGTCATCGCTTCGACAACTTCGTCAAGCGTCGCGTCCGTCTCGAGATGCTCTTTGAGCCAACTTAAGGTGAATTTCATTTTAAGTCTCCAACGGCTTGGGAGCGTTTGGTGTATTAGCGGTCAAGATCATCATGACAACCCCGTCGCCATGTTCGCTTGCAGGAGCGGGTCAAAGCCGTAGTGAGCGAGCCACCGCGTATCGG
>CALLME010000284.1 GCA_938007945.1 uncultured Caulobacterales bacterium | reverse complement strand
TAACCTTGATCTGCGAGAGCGCGCATAAGAGCTGGCGCGAGCGAGAGCTCTGAAAATTTGGTCAATGTTAGTCTTTCTTTTCAAGCGGGCTTTAGACTTGGCGCTCAAAATATATTACAGGGACGGCAAAACGCGTCTCCTAATTAAGACACAGCCTTGCGAACCGATTGGTTTACGACGTCACATGGCGCGGCTTTTCTACCCGCTCAAAGTCTTGCCCCCGTCCCTTCGCGACTTAGGACTTATAATAGATTTGGTCAAGCGAGCTATGCGGTTGTTAAGGCGACGCTCCCGCACGCTTGCCTCTTTAGCCCATCAACGATAAGTAAGAGAAAATAACTTTCGGAGACGACCATGTTCAAATTGATGAATTTTTTTTTCTCATTTGATAAGCTGATGAAAGAAGGGCTTGTACGCGCTCTTTTCTGGCTTGGCCTTATTAATATTGGTTTGTATTTTTTCGCGGAGTCTCTGGACGCGATTAAGCTTGATTGGTTTGCAGCCCTTTTTGAATTTATTCTTTTCTTTGCGAAAGTTTTGCTCGCGATTGTGGCCCTTCGCGTGGCCTGTGAACTCGCCATTGCGGTTTTCCGCATGAATGACAATCTTTCGCCCGATGGCGGTAAATCCGAGACGGCTGATATCGACCCTGTCGCCGAAGCTCGCCACGCCGCAGAGCTTGCCGCCAAGCGCGCGCAAGAAGCGACAAAATCTGCCGTTGACCGCACAAGTGCCGCAACGAAATCCGCGTCTGATAGAAGTAAATCTGTCGCGCATGAGTTAAAAGAAGATTTGTCGGCCAAAGTCAGACCGCAAGTCGCCCCGGTCGCGAAAGCCAAATCCACCTCGGCATCAGCCTCAGTGAAAAAAACACCTGCACCTAAAGCGACCTCCGCAAAGACGAAAGCCGCAAAGAAGCCTGTTGTCAAAAAAGCGCCTGCGAAGAGAACAACTGCGAAAAAACCAGCCACTAAGAAAGCGACAACGACGTCTAAAACCAAGGCTGTTAGAAAGACAACTACAAAACTAAAACGCGCGCCAGGCATGAAGCTTGACGGTACACCCCGCAAAAAACCTGGACCAAAGAAGAAGAGCTAACCCTTCCAAAACAAAATACAAAAAGCCCCGCATGAGTTATCACTCAGCGGGGCTTTTTTGGTTTTGTGTGTTTGTGAATGTGTTTTTAGCTAACGTGTTTAAAGGCGTCCTCAAGGCGAGAGATTTGGTCAGCAACTGTATTGCCTTTTTGCGTGGCGATGCTGACATAAAGTGAACGATCAAGGCGGGCAATGCGTTCATAAATAGACTCTGAGCGCGCGATAAGGTCGACTAAAATTGCAGGCAGTGCTTTGGCGTTTTCCGCAAGCTCTTTAAATGATAGCTCACCTGCCTCTGGCTTGCTCTCGGCGACAAGGCGGTATTTTTTTGCTCTCGCATCACTTAGGCTCATCTCGCCTTCTTTGACAGCGCGCTGCACCAGAAGCCAACTTGCGACCTGCATCAAACGCGTTGTGAGGCGCATAGATTGCGAGGCATAGACAATAGCATCTTCGCGCGCGAGCTTCTTGGCATCTTGCCGCCCTGGCCCGTCGAGATAGGCCGCCGCTTCCTCCACCATATCCATGCCCTCGCGGAAGGTTTTGGCAAAAAGCTCAGAGCGCGTAAATTCGAGCAATCTCTCTTCTGATTGCGGGGTTAAAGTATCCATGACGGGCATAGTTATCCTGTTATTATTATTGTTATGCGGCATACCATCTCCAAGGCGTTATCGAGTTGTGTATGAACCCGTGCCCCTGCCCGGTCATAGCGATTGCGTTACTATGTGCAAACGCCAAGCCAATTTTGTTAACACTCTATATTTTACGGCTTTTGCGCGAATAATTTGTCGGCAGCCGAAAGTTCAACCTGTTTTTTAGCGAGTTCTGTCTTAATACGCGAAATTTCATCCTCAAGCACACCCACGCGGAGTTCTAGCTCTGCAACAGAGACACCGTAAAGATCCTCACCTATTGCAAAATCTGTTTGATTTTGGGGCATCAGTTCACCTCTTCGCGCTCGATTGTCTCAACTCTCCTCTCATTTAAGACAGGCGCAGAGTGATGCAAAGCGATTTTCCTTGCATATTGGCTCTATTAACCCTAGTTAGGTTGTGTCTTTGGCTTAATAACCGAGATAGAGACACCAACCCCGCCGAGCGGGGTTTTTTTAATGCCTGAATTTGGCGGCGCTATATCAATGCCAAATACGCAAAATGAAGTTACTGAAGGAGGTCTTGATGACACAGATTCTTATGCCCAAAGCGACAGCCGTCTGGCTTATCGACAATACAGGGCTAACATTTCAGCAAATCTCAGAGTTTTGCAGCCTGCATATCCTCGAAATTGAAGGTATTGCCGACGGCGATGTCGCGAGCGGAATACGCGGCGCAGACCCGATTGCCAATGGCCAACTCGCCCGTGAGGAAATCGAAAAAGGCGAGAAAGACCCCAAATATGCGCTCAAAGCCGAAGTCTTTGACGAAAATCCGATTAAAACATCAAAGCCCAAACGCCGTGGACCGCGCTATACGCCTCTTTCGCGTCGCCAAGACCGTCCAGATGCCATCGCTTGGCTTGTGCGCAATCACCCAGAGATGACAGACGCGCAGGTCTCAAAACTTATCGGTACGACTAAGCCGACTATTAAAGCCATTCGCGAGCGCACACATTGGAAGATCAGCACTATTACGCCAACCGATCCTGTCTCGCTCGGCCTGTGTAGCCAGATTGATCTTGACGAAGCCGTCTCTATCGCGGCTGAGAAAAAAGCGAAAGCTGACGCAAAAATTGCCAAAGAAGAAGGCCGTCCACTGGAACCTGTTGAAGCGCCAAAAGCGGATGAGCCTGTGGCAGACGCGCCAAAAACAGAGCACACATTGGAGAGCCTGTTTAAGCCGAGCACATCTGAATAAACACTCCTATAGTTTTACAAAAATATAGCCCCCGTCACATCTCTGTGGCGGGGGCTTTTTAATGGCCTAAAGGAGGCAGTGAGGTAAACGTTAGTGGACCCGTGCGAGATCGAAGCGGTCATTATCCATAACCTTGACCCAAGCCTTGACGAAGTCAGCGACAAATTTCTTCTTGCTGTCATCTTGGGCGTAAGTCTCAGACAAGGCGCGAAGCTGTGAATTTGAGCCGAAGATCAAATCAACGCGCGTGCCAGTCCATTTAACTTTGCCCGTCTTGCGGTCACGGCCTTCAAAGACAGTTTCACTATCGTCGACCGCTTTCCAAGCCACCCGCATATCAAGCAGATTAACGAAGAAGTCATTCGTCAGTTTGCCTTTTTGCTTGGTGAACACGCCGTGTTTTGAGCGGCCATGATTGGCGCCGAGTACACGAAGGCCGCCGACCAATACTGTCATTTCTGGTGCAGACAAGCCCAACAAATGCGAGCGGTCTACGAGCAGCGATTCCGCTGGCACGGTGTAAACGGCTTTCACATAGTTACGGAAACCATCCGCTTCCGGCTCAAGCACGTCATAGCTCTCGACATCGGTCTGCGCTTGGCTCGCGTCCATGCGGCCAGGTGTGAACGGCACATTGACTTTATAGCCGCCGTCCAGCGCAGCTTGTTCAACGGCTGCTGTGCCGCCGAGCACGATCATATCGGCCATAGAAATGCGTTTGCTGCCTTTTTGAGCGCTATTGAAATCCTCTTGAATGCCTTCTAGCACTTTCAAGACCTTTTTAAGCTGACGTGGGCTGTTGACCTCCCAGTTTTTGGCAGGGTTCAGACGCACACGCGCGCCATTCGCACCACCGCGTTTATCAGAGTCGCGGTAAGACGCCGCCGACGCCCAAGCCGCAGAGACAAGCTCGCTGATTTTCAAGCTAGAGTCTAAAATTTCAGCCTTGAGCGCTTTCACGTCAGCTTTGGTCACAAGGCGGTGATCGCATTCTGGGATTGGGTCTTGCCAAAGAAGCTCTTCGCTCGGCACTTCAGGCCCGTAATAGCGCGAGATTGGACCCATATCGCGGTGACAAAGTTTGTACCATGCGCGCGCGAACGTGTCGGCTAGGTCATCTGGATTGTTAAGGAAATGCTTCGAAATCTCAAGATATTTGGGATCTGTGCGCATGGCCATATCCGCCGTCGTCATCATAGGCGGGTTTTTCTTACCTTTGATGTGCGCGTCTGGCACAAGGTCGTCAGCAACCCCGTCTTTGGGGTGCCACTGCCATGCACCTGCGGGTGATTTTTTAAGTTCCCACTCATAACCAAGCAGCGTTTCAAAATAGCTGTTGTCCCATTGCGTCGGGGTCGGCGTCCACGCGCCTTCAATACCAGAGGTAATCGCGTGTGCGCCTGAGCCGCTTTCAAAAGAAGAGAGCCAGCCAAGACCTTGTGCGGCGATATCTGCGCCTTCGGGTTCAGCGCCGACATGGGCGGCATCACCCGCCCCGTGCGCTTTACCAAAGGAGTGACCGCCAGCCGTCAGAGCGACTGTCTCTTTGTCATTCATTGCCATGCGCGCAAATGTTTCGCGAATATCACGACCAGACGCCATCGGGTCAGGTTTGCCATTCGGCCCCTCGGGATTGACGTAAATCAGACCCATTTGCACAGCCGCGAGCGGGTTTTCTAGGACGCGGTCACCTGTATAGCGGTTATCATCAAGCCACTCTGACTCAGAGCCCCAATAGATATCTGTCTCTGGCTCCCAAATGTCTTCGCGGCCTGCGCCGAAACCAAATGTCTTAAAGCCCATAGATTCAAGCGCGACATTGCCTGTCAAAATCAGCAAGTCAGCCCATGAAATTTTATTGCCGTATTTTTGCTTAATCGGCCACAGCAGGCGGCGCGCCTTATCGAGGTTACCATTATCTGGCCAGCTATTAAGCGGCGCAAAACGCTGCGCGCCAGAGCTTGAGCCGCCGCGACCGTCAGATGTACGGTATGTCCCCGCCGCATGCCACGCCATACGAATAAAGAACGGACCATAGTGACCCCAGTCTGCGGGCCACCACTCTTGGCTATCGGTCATCAAGTCATTCAAATCTTTTTTAAGCGCCTTATAGTTCAACTTCTTAAATGCTTTGGGATAGTTGAAATCATCTTCCATTGGCGAAGAGAGCGATGTGCCTTGGTGTAGAATTGAGAGATTAAGCTGCTCTGGCCACCATTCTTTATTGCTGCGCACACTGTGTGTCGCGCCGTGCATGACAGGACATTTACCCATAGCGGCGGCGGCTTTTGACATATCGTTCATTGATCTCTCCTTGGTGTTGGTGTCGAGGTTTTAGAATTATTCTAAATTAATCACATTCGCACCTGCGCGACAAGCCATTTTAGAATAATTCTAAGTGAGGTTAACGCTTTATCACGCAATAGTGTTCCGAGCGGTGAAAAACAGGGTTTATCCGTGCAATCCCGCGTTATTTCCCCTATATTTTAAGAGAGTAAAAGTCCGATTCGTTTCTTTTGGAGCCTCTATGGCCGACCCTGCACAAAACACACCTGCTTACGGCGCTGACAGCATCAAAGTCCTCAAAGGACTAGACGCTGTGCGCAAGCGGCCAGGCATGTATATTGGCGATACAGATGACGGCTCTGGCTTGCATCATATGGTCTATGAGGTCGTGGATAATTCCATCGACGAAGCCTTGGCAGGACATGCTGATCACGTCCGCGTCACGCTTCATTCTGACGGCTCATGTTCTGTATCAGATAACGGTCGCGGTATTCCTGTGGCCATGCACACAGAGGAAGGCATTTCTGCTGCCGAAGTGATTATGACACAGCTTCATGCGGGCGGAAAATTTGACCAAAACAGCTATAAGGTTTCAGGCGGGCTGCACGGCGTGGGCGTGTCTGTAGTGAACGCGCTCTCTGTTAAACTTGACCTCACCGTCTGGCGCGACAGCAAAGAACATTTTGTACAGTTCAGCCACGGCGAGACGGTCGCCCCGCTGAAAGTAATCGGCGACGCGCCGATGCAAGAGCGCGGCGGCAAGACCGTCCCGATGAACGGCACAAAGGTGACCTTCCTGCCGTCTGAAGAGACTTTCACCATGGTCGAATTTGACCGCGATACGCTAGAGCGCCGCTTGCGCGAACTGGCGTTTCTTAATTCTGGTGTGCGCATCATCCTGACCGATGAACGCCCCGAAGAACCGATTGTCACAGAGCTCTTTTACGAAGGCGGCATCAAGGCCTTTGTCAGCCATCTTGACGCGAATAAAACACCGCTGATTGAGGAGCCCATTTCCGTCAGCCGTGAGCTTGACGGCATTACGGTCGATTGCGCCATGTGGTGGAATGATAGCTACCACGAAAATGTCCGTTGCTTCACCAATAATATCCCGCAGCGCGACGGCGGAACACACCTTGCGGGTTTTCGCGGCGCGCTCACTCGCACGATAAATAAATACGCCGCCAGCTCTGGCGCGGCCAAAAAAGAGAAAGTCTCAATCTCTGGTGATGACGCGCGTGAAGGGCTGACCTGTGTGCTGTCCGTCAAAGTGCCGGACCCGAAATTCTCGAGCCAGACGAAAGACAAGCTCGTCTCCTCCGAAGTGCGGCCCGTGGTCGAGTCCGCCCTGAACGAAGCGCTCGGCGAGTGGTTTGAAGAAAACCCGGCTGACGCCAAAACGATTGTCCAAAAAATTATCGAAGCCGCCGCCGCGCGCGAAGCGGCGCGTAAAGCGCGCGACCTCACCCGCCGTAAATCTGCGCTCGATATCGCCTCACTCCCCGGCAAGCTTGCGGACTGCCAAGAGCGCGATCCCGCTTTGTCTGAACTGTTCATTGTGGAGGGGGACTCTGCGGGCGGCTCTGCCAAGCAGGCACGTGACCGTCAGAACCAAGCCATCTTGCCGCTTAAAGGTAAAATCCTCAACGTCGAGCGCGCGCGCTTTGACCGTATGCTCTCAAGCCAAGAAATTGGCACGATGATCACCGCCCTTGGTACAGGTATTGGGCGCGAAGATTTTGATATTGAAAAACTGCGCTACCACAAGATTGTCATCATGACCGACGCCGATGTGGACGGCGCGCATATCCGCACGCTTCTGCTAACATTTTTCTACCGCCAAATGCCGAGCCTGATTGAGCGCGGCTATCTCTATATCGCACAGCCGCCGCTTTATAAAGTCGAGCGCGGCAAGAGCACACGCTATATTAAAGACCAAGAAGAGCTTGATGATTACCTGATTGAGGCGGGCAGCGGTGATAGCTCCGTCACCCTCACGGACGGCTCAACAATTCTCGGCGAAGACCTCAAGCGGATCGCGAAAGAAGCCCTGCAAGCGCAAGCCATTATGCGCCGCATGAAATCCAAGGCAGGCGATCAGATTATCGCGCAGGTCGCCATCGCGGGAGCACTCGGCCCTGAAGCAGGACAAGCTGAACTCGACGCCGCCGCCAAACGTCTCGACATTATCGCCGATGAAGGTGAGGACGGCTGGGCGGGCCGCATTGATGATGACGGGGCATTTGTGCTTGAGCGTGACGTGCGCGGTGTGACGGAACGCGTTGTTCTGCGTCCCGCGTTTCGCGACAGTGCAGACGCGCGTCGCCTCCACCGCATGGCCCCTGCGCTTATGGAAACTTACGGCGGCGTCGCCACGTTCCGCCGCGGCGAAACTGACCCCGTTGAGCTTTACGGGCCCGCGCAACTGCTTGAGATTATCTTTGAGGGCGGCCGCAAGGGCTTTAAAATTCAGCGCTATAAGGGTCTTGGCGAGATGAACCCTGACCAGCTTTGGGAAACCACGCTTGATTCAAATGCGCGCACGCTTTTGCAGGTCAGAGTCGAAGCCGAAGATGCCTCTGATGAGCTGTTCACCAAACTCATGGGCGATGTCGTCGAACCTCGCCGCGAGTTCATCGTCAACAACGCGCTCGACGCGGATGTGGACAGCTAGGCAAACGCAGAGCTGATTTGCAGCGTAGTTAGGCAAACTAGAGTTGGTGTCGAACGTATTTAGCATATGAGCCAGCAACCTACACAAGTTTCAAGCGCCAAACGCAATGCGGTTATCTTTCTGATAATCTCATTTGTGATTGCTATTCCCGCTGCGATTTATTTTATCTTCTTTGGCTTTGAAGACGGCAATAACGTCTCGCGCCACGGCCATATCGCGCTGACGATTGGCGTGATTTTCGCCTTCCTCAGCTCATTCCTTTTTATGGGGATTATCTTTTTCAGCTCACGCAGTGGCGCCGATGACCAACCGAATTATGTCGAGTTAGTCGAAAAAGACCGCGAGGCGAAACGGCGGGGGCTATAGGTTAGCAGGGTGTTGGTTTATGGGGCCGGCCAGAGGCTAAGGACGCTCAAGGTCATAGGTGGTGCTAAGGGTGGAATTTCGTAAGCGTTTGGTGAAGGCGCTCGACATGAGCTTTTGATGAATTGTTGGACTGCACCTCCGATTAGGTTACTTTTCGCTAAAAATCCGCCAACGGTTTCATGTACTTCTCATAAAGTTGTGCCATGTCTTCATTGGGTTCGACACCTATGCCGTTACGATAACAATTCGCTAAATGTTGCATAGGCTGCTCGTTCATGGATTTCGCCGCAATTTCAAAATGGGTATAGGCTAGAGTTTCATCAACAGCACCCGTAAGCCCATCACGGTATATGACGCCCAGATTGTTGTGCGCTTCCCACAAATCTAAGTCAGCAGCTTTTTGAAAGTATTCGATAGCTTTGTCTATTCGAACACGCGGACGTTTGAACCAGCCTTCATCAATTTCATCACGCCATTGAAAAGATAAATACCAACCAATTCGATTTAGGACTGCCGCAGATAATGGGCCGTTTTCCAATGCTACCTTCAATTCATTTTTATTTGTAATCCATGCGGGTGACGTTTCTTCATATTCAGAAAGTGTATCGTCCTTCATATGTAAATATGTAGACACGCTTAAGTTTTCGGGACAATCAGCCTGCAATCGCCAAAATTTAGGCGTCTTACGGAAAATGTCCTTCTCCAAAATTATAATTTTCCCGATTATGTCTACATAATCACTCATAACGTAAAACACGTCGTGGTCTTCAATAGACTCTATTTTATCGATGATAAGCGGTTGCCAATCAAAAGGTGACTTAGCGAAGTTTCGAGCCCTCTTCTTCGAGTTATTAGGAGGTAGAATAGGCTGATTGTATAAGATGTCTGGTTTATTATCAGTGCATTTGTGCTTATCCCAAGGCGGACCTAGCTCGTCAAAGAATACTCTACCCCCATAGGGCGATTGATAAAAAAATACATCATCCCCACACACAGGGCACCTTGCATTTGGGTCTACATAAGTTTCGTACGTAACTTTTGCTTTGTTCCAATCTAAGCCGTTCGGAACTTTGATATACTTTACACTTCCCGACTTGAGACGACTTGAGCCGTAATTATAGCCACCCCATCCACAATCGCAGTTAAAAGAATGATTCCATGCATTACACCCCAACGCTAACCCCTCCAAACCCAATTGGTTTCTGTATTGACGGTAAGGCCGAATATATTTCTATCTTCGCCTAACAAATTTTATATGATTCAAGTTAAAGAAACACAATTATAGATTTTTCTCTATCATGAATCATACTGCGCACAACAATCTGGTCTCATTTATCTGGTCGATAGCCGATGACTGCTTGCGCGATGTTTATCGACGCAGATAAAACCGTGACGTGATTTTGCCCAATATTGTTCTACGGTGTTTAAGCCGTCCTATTGCGAGCTAACGTCCGCGATGAGATTAAACGCAAATTACCCCCCACCTTCAACGCCACCCTTATACTAGCATAAATTCACTTTACCCTTCCTGCCCTTTATGCCCGTATCACCCTTAAGACAGCGCCTTTTTTATTGGACTTCGTCTCGCGCCATAGATGCGGTTTTGGCAATCAATGTGGTTGACGACATCGCGCTATCCCCGCTTAAGACGCCGCTCTCCTTGCTAGCACGTATTAGGTTGTGGCTGCGTTTGATTTGGGGCGGCGGCGTTGTTGAGACTGAAAGCGTTCACAATGTTCAAGTCGTTGCGGCCAACCGTGCCGAGGCGCGTATCTATCAGCGCAAAATGCCGTTGGCGCGGCGCGAAGATCTTTTGGCGCTCGTGTTTTATAGGCGTGTGGGGCGTGCGCGCTTTCTACGCTATATTTATGACGGCTCGCTCACAGGCCGCGTTCGCTGGTGCTTCACACGCTGGAATTGGAAATGGGAAAAACGCATTTGCTTTAAGCATATTGCGCTAACAAACTCCAAAAAACACGACGCCTTATCGCGGTCTTTTGCGCCGTCCATCGCGCTGTTCCCAGATTAGCGCCACAGGCAGACGGAACGAAAAGGGCCGTCGCGGGTTAATTGTGCGAGGAAACCATTATGAAATTTATTCTACGCACAGTCGCCGCCGCTGTTATCTCAGCTGTCGTGAGAGAGGTTCTCACACGCAATAATGATGACGTGTCTCGCTAATAAAAGTGCTGCCTGCTGTAAAAGACTAGCTCTTATTTGACCCCGCAAAGCTATCCCAAACTTGCCAACTAACGCGGCCCCATCGCAGGCCGTGACCAATGACGCTTGCCTTAAATGCGCTCTCGCGCCGCTTACGCTTTTGCGCTAAGCTTTGCTGATGAAACATTTACTTACGCTTCCCGCTACCGCGCTCATTCTTTCCGCCTGCTCTGGCCCCGCCGCGCAGGATGAGTTTATTACCAATCTCACGGAGATGTGCGGCAACTCCTATGTCGGAAACGTCGTTAGCACTGACGCTGTTGACGCAGATTGGCGCCGCGAAACCATCATCGCAGGTCCCGTGGATTGTGATGTCGCGGCGATAAAAATGCCTTTAGCTGTGGGTGAGAATTCCTCACGCACATGGGTGCTTATTCCTAAAAAACGCACACTCACCCTTAAACATGATCACCGCCATGACGGCAAACCCGACGCGGTGAGTTGGTATGGCGGCACCGCGAAAACAGCAGGCACAGCCACGCGCCAAGAGTTTCCCGTCGATGAGTTTTCGATTGAGCTGTTTAAAAAAGAAGGCCTCCCCGCCTCTGTCACAAATACATGGGCGATGGAGATTAAGCCTAATGAGATGTTTGCCTATGAGCTGTCCCGCCCGCCAACGCCCGAGCAAATTGGTGCCAATGAAAACGGCCGTTTCTTCCGCCTTGAATTTGATTTGAGCAAGCCACAGTAATCTATGACCCCCGATTCCATCCAGCGTTATGCGCGTCATCTTGTCCTCAAAGAAATTGGGGGCCCAGGACAGCAAGCTTTACT
>CALLME010000283.1 GCA_938007945.1 uncultured Caulobacterales bacterium | reverse complement strand
TTAAGTTTGGCGTAGGCTTTGACGGCTTTGGCAGATCGGCGGTCGGAATTGCCTTCACGCAAAACAGGATTTACGGCTGAGCCTTTGATTCTGTCATATTTCGCGCGCACAGATTTTTCTGCTTCTGTCGACGGATTAGTCGGATAATCTGGAATAGGAAACCCTTGGGTTTGCAGCTCTTTGATAGCCTCTTGCAATTGTGGCACTGACGCCGAAATATTTGGGAGTTTGATGACATTCGCACTGGGCGTTTTGACCAATTTACCAAGCTCTGCCAGATCATCGGAGACACGCTGCTCCTCTGATAAAAGGTCAGGAAATAGGGACAAAATCCGGCCCGCTAAGGATATGTCGCGCGTTTCAACTTTAATACCCGCCGCATTAGCGAAAGACGAGATGATAGGCAAAAGAGAGTTGCGCGCGAGCTCAGGCGCTTCATCAACGATTGTATAAATTATATCGGCGGGTTTATTTGTCATATCTCTCTATCTTTTCGGTCTATTAATGGACGACTTATTTCTAGCCGACTATCTACAGCAGAGAGCGGCTATTTCAACTTATAATGAAAAATGTGCAGGATTTAATGACTCCCGATCGTAGCTAAGGCCGTATAGTCAGCGCTTTAAACGGGATGACCTTTCGGATTGATTTCCTATCTGTTACTCTCCCCGCATGAACCGCGATTTCATCAATAAAATTTGCGCAGAATTTCCCGGGGCGGAGGTATCTGATCCTTGGAAAAATGACGCCAGTTCAGGCCAACATGATGCGTGGAAAATCGGCGGCAAAATGTTCGCTTGCATTGGCGCAGTCACACCTGGCGTCTCGGTCAAGACGGATAGTATTGAGACGGCGCAAATGTTAATTGATGTGGGCGTCGGAACCAAGGCCCCTTATTTTCACCGCTCTTGGGTACTGCTGCCTTTTGAAACCGATGAGGAAGAGTTGCGGCATCGCCTAACACAATCGTACAAAATCATTCGTGGTAATCTGACAAAGAAAGCGCAGGCAGCTCTGCCCGACTTCACGTCATGAGCGGTATCCGCCTCAACCAAGTCACACTCGCAGCCACAGACATGTCCGCAAGCATTGCGTTCTATCAAAAACTAGGTCTGCGCCTTATTGTCGATAGCGCGCCGCGTTATGTGCGGTTTGAATTTCCACCATCGCCCGTTGGCGGAGAGCCTGCGACTTTATCGCTGCACGGCGCGCCCAACGATTGGCAAGCGGACGATTACGCCCCACTCATTTATTTTGAACTTGATGACATAGACGCGTTTATAAAAGATACTGGACTAAATCCCCTCACCCCGCCCGAAGATAAATCCTATCTCTGGCGCGAAGCCGACATCGTTGACCCCGCAGGCAACCGCATACGCCTCTTTCAAGCGGGCAAAAACCGACGCCATCCGCCTTGGCGTGTCAGTTAGTATCTTCGTCACATCAATGTGATTAGTGTGTTGGACAGAGGCAGCCTAAGGACATCATATGAAATTCCAAACCCCTCTCTTCGTTTTGACGACACTCGCAACAGTCCTAAGCTTAGGTGCAACAGCTTACGCACAAACCCCGCAGCAAAACCCAAATGCCGGCACAGGTTATTTTGGCGCAGCCGTGCTCCTTAACTCCGAATATGTCGGCTCTGCTGATGAAGAGGTTCGCCCCATTCCTTATCTTAGCTTTGAGAACGTCAAAGGCTTTGACCTATTTGGCCCCGTCCTTAGTTATCGCGCAATAGAGGCGGGCACAGGGCAAGGGCTTGGCAAATGGTCTTTGCGCGCGGGTCCTCGCCTAAGCTATCAAGGGGGTCGCGACTCTGACGACAGCCCAAACCTTGCAGGCTTTGAAGATATTGACGGTAGCATCATGGCGGGCGGCTATCTACGCTCCACAATCGGTCCAGTGGGGATTGTTTTAGATTTGTCCAAAGATATTGCGGGCGGACATGGCGGCGTTGTGGGCTCCGCCTCTATCGGAACAGCCTATGTGACGCCCAAGATGGGTATCCAACCTGCTCTCTCCGTAAATTGGGGCGATGATAACTACCACGACAGTTTCTTTTCAGTCTCCGCCGCACAAGCGGCCAGTTCACCGCTCTCTTCCTATGACGCGAGCGCGGGCATTTACAGTTACTCTGCAAGCCTTGTGAGTTGGATCATCGTCAAAGACGATTACGCGCTCAGCCTTATCGGTTCTTACAGCTGGTATATTAATGACGCAGAGGAAAGCCCGATTTTAAATGCCGATGACGGCGCGAAGACGGGCCTTTTCGGCGCGGTCAGCCTGTCACGACGCTTTGATACAAAAAAGTGGTAGCGTCACCTTAAACGATAGCTATTGGCGGGACAGCCATCACGGCATATAGTTGATCATGTCCAATTTTTTGATCATTTCGCTCATCGGCTCAGTCCTGCTCACGCTTGCCCTCAATCTATTGCCTGCAATTTTTCCAAACGCAGCAGCCAAAGCCGAACGAAAAATCGTCGAGAAGATGCAGGAAACACAGAGTGACCGCCTCGACCCAAATACGCCGAAAGTGCGTGTTTTCTTTCCATGGAAGGCTATGCTCATCGGCTCGCTTATCCTGACTGTGCTTGTCAATATCGTAGGGGGCATTGCGCGATGAGTGACCTCTCCCAATGGCTGGGCAAGCGCAGTTTTGAAGACACCAAAGCGCAATATGACACAGATGGGTATTTTGTGTTTGAGAATGTCTTGGATATTAAAACGCTCACAGACTTACGCGCAGCCCTCGCCCCTTATCTTGATACCCCTAAAAAGGGTCGCAATGATTTTGAAGGCACAAAGACAAATCGCGTTTATGCCATGTTAGCCAAAGATCCAATTTTTGCACAGCTCGCCATTCATCCCCTCGCGCTTGCATTTGCCGAAGCTGATCTTGGCCCAACATTGCGGCTCTCCGCCTGCCTCGCTATTCAACTCCACCGCAATGAGACAGTACAGCCTTGGCATTTTGACGATGCGCATATGCTTGCCCCGCGCCCGCGAGACGCGTGGGGGTTATCAGCTTTTTGGGCAATTGATGACACCACGCTTAAAAATGGTGCCACACAATTTCTGCGCGGTAGCCATCTCTGGGGTGACGATAAAAGCCCGCTCACGCTCGAAATGCCCGTTTTTGAAAAGCATGATAAAGACTATAGCGCGCGTGATGGAGAGCTTGATATTGTGACACCAGAACTGCCCGCGGGCTCACTCATGATTGCCAAAAGTACGCTTTGGCATCGCGGCGGCGCGAACAAAACGGACACGCCGCGCACAATTATTACGCCGCAATATTGTGTAGGTTGGGCGCGTCAGCTCGAAAATATGTTACTCGCTGTACCGCCCGAAAAGGCCGCAAAATTACCCAAGCGCGCGCAGGAGTTGATTGGATATTCTATTCATGCGCCGTTTATGGGCTATGTTGACGGCATGCACCCAGCGCGCGTCCTCAAAGAGCTTTAGCTCAATCCGTCATCGTCCAAACCGCAAGTTCATTTTCGCTCGGGTCCGTGAAATGAAATCGCCGCCCGCCGGGAAAGTCAAATTGCGCCACGGTAATGCCTCCGCCTGCGGCTTTAATAGCCGTTTCGCTCGCGTCTAATTCATCAGAATAAAGAATTATCAGCGCCCCGTCCCGCGTCGGCTTTTTATCTGTGGCCGCGTCAAAGCCCCCTTCAACCCCTGCCCCATGAATAGCGACATAAGTCGGGCCGTAATCCTCAAACGTCCAGCCAAACACATCTCCGTAAAACGTCTTCATCGCCGCATTATCTGTGGACGGCAGTTCAACATAGTGGATTGAATGATGGGTGGTCATACTACCCCGCAATTGCCGCTTTTATCGCCGCGAGCGCGTCATCTGCGCCTTCGACATTTGTGCCGCCAGCTTGCGCCATGCCAGGTTTGCCGCCGCCGCGTCCGCCGACTTTTTCAGCGCCTGCATTCACAAGTGTGGCGGCATTATATGTGCCTGTGAGGTCGTCTGTGACTGCCACGGCCACGGCGACTTTGCCGCTGTCTTTGGCGACAAAGCCTACAATGCCAGAGCCAATCGCCGAAAGCTGGTCATTGAGCATGGCGCGTAAATCTTTGCCTGATACACCGTCAAGCACGCCGCCGATGAATTTTACACCGCCAATATCTTCAGCCTTCGCCGCCCCGCCAGAGCCGCCCCCTGCCACTCCAGAAAGCGCGAGTGCTTTTTTCGCCTCAGAGAGTTCCTTCTCAAGCTTTTTGCGCTCTGCCATTAGAGCTTCAATGCGGGCGGGCACGTCTTCGGGCTTAGCCTTTAACGTATCCGCTGCCGCGCGTGTGTATCCCGCTTGTGTTTCAAGATAGGCGCGCGCCGCCTCGCCCGTTACGGCCTCAACACGGCGAATACCTGCCGCGACCGCGCCTTCTGAGACAATTTTGAACAAAGCGATATCGCCCGTGCGCTCGACATGGGTGCCGCCGCAAAGCTCGACTGAATAGTCTTTTGGGCTGTCATCAATCGGTTTGCCAAGCGAGAGTACACGCACTTCGTCGCCGTATTTTTCGCCAAAGAGCGCCATGGCCCCCGCTTCCATCGCGGCGTCTGGGCTCATGAGTTCAGTCGTTGCGGCCGCGTTTTGCAAAATGACTTGATTCACCTCATCTTCGACTTTTGCGAGTTCGTCGCGGGTGATGGCCGCACCGTGGGAGATATCAAAACGGATACGCTCGCCGTCCACCATCTGGCCCTTTTGCGTCACATGCGGACCCAGCACACGGCGCAGGGCTTCATGCATAAGATGGGTCGCAGAATGGTTCGCCATAGTGCGTTTGCGGTTATCTGGGTCGACAGCGAAATGCGCCGTATCGCCAACAGCAAACGTACCCGTCAATTCACCGATATGAACATGCAAATCGCCTGCCCGTTTTTGAACGTCAGTGACACTTACAACCGCACCATTGTCAAATCTCACCACGCCTTTATCGCCCGCTTGGCCGCCGCTTTCGGCGTAAAATGGGGTGGCGGATGTGACGAACATGACTGTACCATTGGACGCGCTCTTTACCTTAGCATTTTCTGCGACAAGTGTATGAACAGGCGCACTAAGCGTCAGCGCGTCATAGCCTGTGAACTCAGTCGGGCCATGGGCTTCGCGGGCGGCGAGCCAAATGTCGTCCGTGCCTGCATCGCCCGATTTAAATCCGGCCGCTTTGGAGTTTTCTTTTTGCTGCGCCATGGCCGCGTCAAAGCCGTCTGTATCTACGGATATACCGCGCGCGCGTAGGGCGTCTTGCGTCAAATCGAGCGGAAAGCCATAAGTGTCATAAAGCGTGAAAGCCGTTTTGCCGTCAAGTTTGTCGCCGTCTTTCAGACTCGAGCTTGCCTCTTCGAGCAAGGCCGTGCCGCGGCCCAGTGTGCGGCGGAAGCGTTCTTCTTCTTGCTCAAATGTCGCTTCAATACTGGCTTGCGCGCGACCTAATTCGCCATAAGCGTCGCCCATTTCCGAAATCAGTGCAGGCACGAGACGGTGCATGAGCGGATCTTTTGCGCCCAGAATATGTGCGTGACGCATGGCGCGACGCATGATGCGGCGCAACACATAGCCGCGTCCTTCATTAGACGGCGACACACCATCCGCCATAAGGAAGGAGCAACTCCGCAAATGATCAGCAATCACCCGGTGGCTGAATTTCGCGTCACCCACTGATTTCTTACCTGTCAGTTCTTCGGACGCTTTGATGAGGCTTTGGAACAGATCAATATCGTAATTGTCATGCTTGCCTTGGAGGATTGCGGCGGTGCGCTCTAGCCCCATGCCCGTATCAATCGACGGTTTAGGCAGCGGTATTTGCTTACCATCCGCGCTCCGCTCAAATTGCATGAAAACGAGGTTCCAGATTTCGATGAAACGGTCACCGTCTTCATCAGGCGAACCAGGAGGGCCACCTGGAATATCTGCACCGTGATCATAGAAAATTTCTGAACATGGCCCACACGGCCCTGTGTCGCCCATCGCCCAGAAATTATCAGACGTCGGAATACGAATGATACGGTCATCGGACAGGCCTGTAATTTTTTTCCAAAGCTCAAAAGCTTCGTCATCTGTGTGGTAAACCGTCACGAGAAGCTTATCTTTCGCGAGACCAAAGTCTTTGGTAACCAAGTTCCAAGCGTGCTCAATTGCTTGGTCCTTAAAATAATCGCCAAATGAGAAATTGCCGAGCATTTCAAAAAACGTGTGGTGACGTGCGGTATAGCCGACATTGTCGAGATCATTGTGCTTGCCACCTGCGCGAACGCATTTTTGCGATGTTACCGCGCGCGGATATTTAGGCGTCGTTGCGCCCGTGAAATAGTCTTTAAATTGCACCATGCCCGCATTCGTAAATAGCAGCGTCGGGTCGTTATCAGGGACAAGCGGGCTTGAGGCCTCAACCGTATGGCCATGGCTTTCAAAAAAGCTCAAGAACTGCTGTCTAATATCGCGAAGGCTGGTCATATCGGAAATTCCTATGTATCAGCCCTCCATATAGAACATTCTGCGCCTAAATGAAGCCAAATAGCTATAAAATCACGGGTAAATTCACCTGTAGTATAAGGGGCAAAAAAATAGCGCCCAGTTACCTGAGCGCTATCTGAATGTTGAGGTAAGGGAAGAGAGCTAGGCTTGTAGCGCTTCGGGGTCCGTGCCTTCTGCGTCAACTTCTGGGGCGACGAGCATGTCTTCTTCGATGAGGCCTTGGTCTTGGCGAATACGGCGCTCAATTTCGTCCGCCATTTCAGGATTTTCGCGCAAGAAGACGCGGACATTTTCACGTCCCTGCCCAATACGCTGCTCGCCATAGCTATACCAGCTGCCTGATTTATCAACGATGCCCGCTTTGACCCCCAGGTCGAGAAGCTCACCCGTCTTAGAAATGCCCTCGCCATACATGATATCAAATTCGACCTGACGGAAAGGTGGCGCAACTTTGTTTTTCACGACTTTGACCCGTGTCTGGTTGCCGACAACTTCGTCGCGGTACTTAATCGCGCCAATACGGCGAATATCAAGACGTACAGAGCTGTAAAATTTCAGCGCGTTGCCACCTGTTGTCGTTTCAGGCGAGCCGTACATGACACCAATCTTCATCCGGATTTGGTTGATGAAAATCACCATACAGCCCGATTTTGAAATCGAGCCCGTCAGCTTACGCAAAGCTTGGCTCATCAAGCGGGCTTGTAGACCTGGCAGGCTATCACCCATATCGCCTTCAAGTTCAGCGCGAGGCGTCAATGCCGCCACAGAGTCAATCACGAGCACGTCAATCGCGCCAGAGCGCACAAGCGTGTCGGCAATTTCAAGACCTTGCTCACCTGTGTCAGGCTGCGCAATCAGAAGCTCATTGACGTCCACGCCAAGCTTGGCAGCATAAGTAGGGTCAAGCGCGTGCTCGGCATCAATAAAGGCCGCAACGCCGCCCTCTTTTTGAATTTCAGCCACGCAGTGAAGCGCCAATGTTGTTTTCCCTGAGGATTCGGGACCATAAACTTCGATGATGCGACCTTTGGGCAAACCACCTATGCCGAGCGCGATATCAAGGCCAAGTGAACCTGTAGACACAGATTCGACATCCATGGCGGATTTATCGCCGAGTTTCATAACAGCACCCTTACCAAAGGCGCGGTCAATCTGACCCATGGCCGCTTCGAGTGCGGCGGATTTATTTTTGTCGTCGACTTTACCCACGACGGTTAACGGTGTTGAATTTCTGGCCATAATGGAACTCCAGCATAGATCCCCGGAGCCCTTCGGGTATCAGTTTGAAATCACGGCTGCAGTTGGACTGCCGTGAATCATTTGTGCCACTTTTGTTCTCATTTCGCAACCGAAAAGAACAAAATCGGAACATGATTAGCCTAACGCTTTGAAAAACAATCATCTTTTTTATAAATACTCGTCATTGCTCTCGCCAATTTCGGCCTTCACCTTGGCCGCAAGTTGCGCGAGCGTGAAAGGTTTAGGCAAGAAAGTAACGTCAGGTTCCTCAGAGAGAAGATCGGAAAATTCCTCTTTGGCATAACCCGAGATAAAGACGATGCGCGCATCGCCGAGCAGTTTGCGCCCTTTTTTAAGCAGCGCGGGGCCGTCCATCCCTGGCATGACGACATCTGAAATCATCAAATCAAACGTCTCTTCACCGTCCTCTAGGATTTCATATGCCTCATCGCCGTCGCAGGCTTCAATGACTTTATAGCCGCGTTTGCGCAGAGTCTTCGCCGCGATCACACGCACGCTGTCCTCATCCTCAACAAAGAGGATGGTGCCCTGCCCCGCGAGATCTGAGGGTGGGCGCGGCGCGGTTGATTTTGGCTTAGGCGCGACTTCAGGGACGAAGTTCGCATCAGCCACAGGGAAATAGAGGCGAAATGTTGTGCCAACGCCCATCGTACTGTCCACGCTCATGACACCGCCCGATTGCTCGACAATACCGTAAACGGTCGCGAGACCAAGTCCTGTGCCTTTGCCGACTTCTTTGGTGGTGAAAAACGGCTCAAAGATTTTGGCTTTCACCTCATCGGGCATACCCGTGCCTGTGTCGGACACTTCAATGCGCACAAAGGCGTCCCCTTTGGCTTTGCGGAGGCCCTCTACTGGGTCGGACGGCTGCAAATCTGCAAGGTCGCAGGCCGAACTGCGGATGGTAATGGTCCCGCCGCCCTGGTCCGCCATAGCGTCACGCGCATTAACGCAGAGGTTCATCAAGATGGTATCAATCTGATTTTTGTCAGCCAGAATTGGCGGCAAGCCACGACCATGAACGACATTAAGCTTTACACGTTCGCCTATGGTTTGCTTGAGCGTCACGACCATATCAGACAGCGTTTCGGTCACATCCACACGCTCGGCACGGCGCGTTTGACGACGCGAGAAGGCGAGCAGCTTTTTCACGAGACCCGCTGCGCGCGAGACTGTCGAGTTAATCTTCTGCAACTCTGGATAGGACGGATCACCGACCGGATGACGACCCAAAAGTTCGTCAGTATTAAGCCTAATAGCGGTCAGCAGGTTATTAAAGTCATGCGCCACACCCGCGGCGAGTTGACCAATCGCCTGCATTTTCTGGCTTTGGACAAGTTGGTCTTCGAGCAATTTGCGCGCGCTGATATCAACAATATAGACCCAGCAGGTTTGCGGCGTATTGGGGTCTGCGACGATATAAAGGCTCACGGGCATCGCTTTGTCACCTGACAAAACCGCTTCAAATGGTGTGTCAGGATTACAATTAAGCGGCGAAAGCGCGAGCAGATCTTTGCTTGATGCGGTGGGCGTTAAAACTGTAGAGAAGGGATTGCCTGTCCAAATGCGGCCTTCGCCCATACGCTCAAAAGCAGGGTTAGACGAGATAATCGTCGCTTCGCCCAAAGTTTCGCCTTCAAGCTTCAAAATACCAAACGGTGCAGAAAGAACACTTTCAGAATTTCCTGTTAAATCCGACGATCTTCCGCGCGCAGAGCGAAGACGTGACGCCGCTTGACCTGTCACCGCAGGCGCTGTTGGCGTGCCGAGCGAGCTATGGCCGTAAAGCGCGACGCTGGCGACGATCTCGCCCGTGTCTAGTTCGCGCCACGTGCCGATCATGACAGTAGGCGAGACGAGCCCTTTGCGCGTTATCAGACGAGTATCCGCGCGCACAATCCGGCCTGGTGTAGGCGGGCTTTCCAGCAATGTCTCTGGGCTTTCGATAAACTCGCGCATAAGGTCAGGTGCGGGAAGTTTATCGACGCCGAGCCAACGTTCCAGCACAGTATTCATCGCAATGACTTTGCCGTCACGGTCAACCGAGAAAAGCCCGACTGGCGCATGGGTCAGAACGGGTTCGCCGCCTGTAACCGTTTTGGCCATATCGCTGATTTGCCAGAGTTGTCCATCAGACAGCGCACTGACTGCGAGGTGATAACGACGCAGGCGACTATCCGGCGCGATTGTCTCAATAAACTCTTCCGCAAATTTTGTTTTTTCTGGCAAATGGTGCAGGCGAAAAATAGCGGGGGCTATCCCGTCGCCTTGCCCTGCAAACATACGATCAACAGTTGGCGCAAGACCGCCTGTCCCTGTGATGCCTAATTCCTCAGCCAGAGCCATATAGGCGGCATTAGCGCGGAGCACACGACTATCGCGAATGATCACAGCTGGCACAGGGTCACGCCAGAATGCGCTAATATAGATATTTTCTGGCGCGTGGGCGCGCGCTTTCGTACGGCGGTCTGCGAGCGCAATGAGGCAAGCGATAAAAGCGAGCACTGCCATGCCACCTAACAAGATAAGCGCAGACCATCCCATTGAACTTGCATGAAATCCTGCCAAAACCGTTAGTCCGACAGTTATTAAAATTAGAAGAGCGATGATCATCATCGACGCAATGCTATTGGGAGGCGATGACCGACGCGCAATATCTGGAAACTCCTTTTGAGTGATATCATTATTGAAGGCATCAGAGGACATGCGGACATTTTCGGCCACCGCCCCTACAGGCCGATTGCCATGATTTTCAAAGCGCTGCGTCTGTTTCAGCGGCGGGGCCTCTGAAACCTGTGCTTTATCTATATCCCGAATCATCGAACTCATAGGCTCACTCTAATAGGTTTGCGCGCGATTACGCCACTCACCATCGTTTAAATGCCTCAAAAATGTCTAAAATGAAGCGTTCATCTCTTTTATTCTGCACAAGGCCGATTAAACTCGACCTTTCAGTGGTTTTGCTTAGGAAATAACAACATAATGCTGTCTCTCAAACGCGATATATTTTCACGCTCCGCAGCGTCAGTTTTATTGCTCTCAGCCTTGGCCGTCTCTAGCCTAGGGCTGAGCGGGTGCTTTGGGCCGTCGCAAAACACGGCCTCCAAAGCTGATTTGATTGCGTCCGAGTCAAAAGCCCTCAACGACTGGTTTGAAGCGCGCTATGAGGATGAATTGGCCCGCTCTCCCATGACACAAACCTATTTGGGTCAGAAGACGGCGCAGACCAAACTAGATGACGTGTCTCAAATCGCGCTCGATGAAGAGGCGGCGCTCACCGAGCAATGGCTGAAAGATATGCGCGCGCGTTTTGACATTGACCGCTTAGACGCAAGGTCAAAGCTGTCCTACCGTTTGTATGAGTTCGGGGCCAAGGACGCGCTCGCAAGCCATGAATTTGCAGGTCATCAATATGTGTTCAACCATATGAGTGGCGCGCATAGCGATTTGCCAAGTTTTCTTATCAATTTTCACGCCATTGACGACATCAAAGACGCCGACAGCTATGTTGAGCGGCTGATGGCGTTTGAGACTTACTTTGCGCAGCTTATCGCGCGTACAGAGGCGCAAGTCGCAAATGGCGTGGTCGCGCCGAAATTTGTTTATGATAAACTCATCCCCGCTTCGAAAAATATCGTTACGGGCGCCCCCTTTGGGACTGGCATAGATAGCCCCCTTCTGGCGGATTTTAAGTCTAAGGTAGAGAAAACAGATATTGGACCCGTCGATCAGCAGCAACTCATTAAACGCGCAGAAGCGGCGCTGACCAATTCCGTGGGGCCTGCGTATATCGCACTGATAGAGATGTTTGAGCGTCACGCCGCGATTGCCACAGAGGATGACGGCGCGTGGAAGCTGCCGGACGGCGAGACTTACTACCAAGAACGGCTAAAGCATTATACGACGACGGACATGTCGGCGGACGAAATCCACGACATTGGCCTCGCCGAAGTCGCGCGTATCCAAGACGAGATGCGTGCCATCATGCGCCAAGTACAATTCGACGGCACGCTGAAAGACTTTTACAATTACCTGCGCACAGACCCGAAATTTGTCTATCCAAATACGGACGCAGGACGCGCTGATTATATTAAAGAGGCGACCGAAGTGATTGAGGATATGAAAGGACGGCTCGATAGTCTTTTTATCAGAAAACCCAAAGCCGATATGATTGTGAAACGGGTCGAGCCGTTTCGCGAAGACACAGCCTTCGGGGCGTTTTACGAACAACCCGCGCTCGATGGTTCTCGCCCTGGCACTTATTACATCAACCTCAAAGATGTCGCCGAGCAACCGAAATATCTTTTACAAGCGCTCGCCTATCACGAAGGTATTCCGGGTCACCATATGCAAATTGCGATTGGGATGGAGCTTGACGGCTTGCCGAAATTTAGAACGCTTGGCGGGCACACGGCTTACATAGAGGGTTGGGCCTTATACTCAGAAGCCGTGCCAAAAGAGCTTGGACTTTACAGCGATCCCTATTCAGATTTTGGACGGCTGAGCATGGAAATCTTCCGCGCGGCGCGCCTTGTTGTGGACACAGGAATCCATTCAAAAAAATGGACGCGCGAAGAAGCGGTCAAATATTACCTTGATAACATTCCCAATCCCGAAGGCGACGTGCGCGCGGAAATTGATCGCTATATCGTCTGGCCGGGTCAGGCGACAGCTTATAAAATCGGTATGCTGAAAATTATGGAACTTCGCGCGCAAGCAGAAGATTCACTAGGTAATAACTTTGATGTCAGAGAATTTCATGATGTCATTTTGGCCAATGGCTCTGTCCCGCTAAGCATGCTAGAAGAACTGGTAGAGACGTGGATAGATAGCAAATTAAATTAATTCGTATAAAATAAGAACTGAGAGTAAACACATGAAACATAAGTATTTTCTAGGCAGCGCAATTGCATTAGCACTCACATTCGGAGGCTGTAACAATAGCACGACATCTGACGTTACTGGTCAAGCCAAGGACGTTATTGCCGAAACTGTGGACACGAATATCAATGCAGAACTTGATGCTTGGTTCGAACAGAAATTCATGGAAGGTGTGAAGCGCTCACCCTCCTCTCTCGCCGCTCTTGGCATTAAAGAGCGTATGGATGAGTGGGATGACCCGTCACGTGCAGGCGAACTTGAAGAGCTTAATTACACGCGCCAAGACCTTGCAGAGATGCGCGAAAAATTTGATTTCGATAAACTCGACGCCGATAGTCAGCTGTCTTACCGCCTTATGGAACGCCGCGCAGAACAAGCAATTGAAGGCGACCGCTTCCACGAATACGGCTATCCCTTCAACCAAATGTTTGGTGTGCAAAGCGGCATCCCAACATTCCTGCTTAACCGCCACAAAATTGATAATGTCGAAGACGCGCGCAATTACATCAAGCGTCTTGAAGGCGTAAAGGACTATCTCGGGACGATTGTTGCGCGCAGTAATGCGGCCTTTGAAAAAGGCATTAATCCACCGAAATTTGTTTACGGCCATGTCATTCGCGACGCAGGCAATGTGCTCAAAGGTCTTCCCTTTGAAGAGGACTCTGATGATGTCAATCTTCTGCTCAATGACTTCAAAACCAAAGTCGACAAGCTCGACCTAGATGACGAGACACGCACAGACCTCTACGAGGGCGCGACGACAGCTTTGCTCACCTCTGTCGGCCCGGCTTACCGCGATATGATTGCGGCGATGGAAGCCCAACAAGCCAAAGCCACCACTGATGACGGCGTGTGGAAACTTCCCAATGCGGATGAGTATTATGCCTACCGTCTCAAGCGTATCACCTCGACCGATATGACGGCCGACGAAATCCACGATCTCGGCCTGAAAGAAGTCGCGCGTATTCACGCAGAGATGCGCGAGATTATGAAGAAGGTTGAGTTTGACGGCACGTTAAATGAGTTTTTTGAGTTTATCCGCACTGACCCGCAATTTGTTTATCCAAACACAGAAGAGGGTCGCGCGCGTTACTTAAAAGAAGCAACCGCTTGGATTGACCAAATGAAAGAGGCCATCCCAACCGTCTTTAATGTCATCCCCAAAGCTGAGCTTGAAGTGAAAGCGGTCGAGGCTTTCCGCGAGAAGTCTGCGGGCAAAGCGTTTTATAACCGTCCTGCCCCTGACGGCTCTCGCCCGGGTGTATATTACGCCAACCTCTATAATATGAACGATATGCCGATCTATCAAATGGAGGCGCTCGCCTATCACGAAGGTATTCCAGGCCATCATATGCAGCTGTCTATTTCACAAGAGCTAGAGGGCGTGCCGAAATTTCGCAAATACGGGTCTATGACCGCCTATACTGAAGGGTGGGGGCTTTATTCAGAGTTCCTACCCAAGGAAATGGGCTTTTATAAAGACCCCTATTCCGACTTTGGCCGTCTGGCGATGGAAATCTGGCGTGCGGCCCGTCTTGTGGTCGATACGGGCCTTCACGACAAGAAATGGACACGTGAAAAAGCGATTGATTATCTTGTTGAGAACACACCCAACCCCAAGGGCGACGCGATTAAAGCCATTGAGCGCTATATCGTTATGCCTGGCCAAGCCACAGCCTATAAAATCGGTATGATTAAGATCATTGATTTGCGCGAAGAGGCGAAAGAAAAGCTCGGCGATAAGTTCGACCTCGCCGAATATCACGATGTCGTCCTCGCCAGCGGCCCCGTCCCGCTCAATATACTCGAAGAGCGCGTGGATGCGTGGGT
>CALLME010000282.1 GCA_938007945.1 uncultured Caulobacterales bacterium | reverse complement strand
GCGGCGTATGGGCGGGTCGTGCGGGGCGGTCTCTCCCCAAAAGGCACATGGCCGCGCGGAGGGCAATTGAGCACCCTTGCGCAATCATCATAACGCCAAAAATTGGGACAAGCGTTTTTAAAAGGAATATGCCCTTAATGCCGTCATTCTCATTACTGCCCTCAAAAATACGCCAACTGAAATTGACAAAGCTTTGACTGTTCCAAATGATGATGAGGCAGACAGGGAGGAGTAAAGCGTAAAACCCTATGAGGTCAACGCGAGACCGCGCCGCTGCACTCATGCGTGAATGAAAAATATCCACCCGCACGTGCTGCCCCGCTAGTAATGTGGCTGCGGCGCCCAGCATAATGACGGTCGCATGGAGATAAGCTGCGCTCTCTGATAATTTAGTAAAACTTAGCCCGAAAATGGATAGGGCGAAGACTGATATTGCGACTGATAAAACGAGGAGGGGAAGCGCCCATTTCGCAACCTCGCCAATGTAATATGAGATGTCATCCAATAAGGTAATGAGCGCGCGGCATATGCCGTCGAGCGTCTTAGACTTCGGAAAAATTAACAGGGCGAGCGGCAGTAACAAGAAAGGTAGGCTGACCCACCCAATGCCTTTTAACGCCGCTGCGATGAGTTCGAGCATTAGTAAAGTTTATCCAGCGCGACTTTGCGCGCTGCGATATAGCCGCCGTCGCTGATTTCCGTCCATCCGCGAGAGGCGTTGCGCGCCGTAAGATAGCTATCATAAATGCGCTTTGTCATCGGATCAGACGCGGCGAGCTCGCGCACAACGTCTTCACACACAGCGCCGACAGTTTCCATAATCTCGTCATTGAAGGCGACGGGAACGATACCGTGATCATTCTTGAGGGTCTCAAGCGCGAGGCCATTACGGTAGCTATACTCGCCAAGGCTATAGGCATTAGCATGAGCGCAAGCATGTTGAATCATGGCTTGGTCAGCAGATGACAGGCTGTTCCAGACGTCGAGGTTTGTCCCAATCGCGAGCGACGCGCCAGGCTCGCTAAAGCCAGGCGAATAATAATAAGGCGCTTCGCGGTAAAAGCCGAGGGCGATGTCATTCCACGGCCCGACCCATTCAGCGGCGTCAATCGCGCCGCTTTGTAGGCTTTGATAAATCTCACCGCCCGATATGGCGACAGCCGAGCCGCCGAGGCGGCGCATAACTTCGCCCGCAAGACCCGGCGTGCGCATTTTAAGGCCCTTGAAATCTTCCAAGCTATTAATTTGGCGTTTGAACCAACCGCCTGCTTGGTGGCCCGTATTGCCGGCTTGAAACGACTTGATGTTGAACTGCGCCGACAGCTCATCCCAGAGCGCTTGACCGCCGCCGTGGTCAATCCAGCCCATTAATTCGGCCGCCGTCATGCCCATGGGTACGGCGGTGAAAAATGAAAAGCCTTTGGACTTACCCTGCCAATAATATTCTGCTGCGTGATACATATCCGCTGCCCCCGTGGAGGTCGCGTCAAAACATTCGAGCGCGCCGACAAGTTCGCCCGCTGCATAGACTTTAACTTCAAGTCGTCCCTCGCTCATCTCCGAAAGAGCTTGCGCGAAATAATTCGGCATTTGCCCTAGGCCAGGGAAGTCTTTCGGCCAACTCGTCGCGAGACGGAATTGACGACGATTTTTTGAAATAGACGGCGCGCCTAGTTCGCTACGCTTTGGCGTATGAGAGCCAGGGGCTTTATCTTTGCCGAGCACGCCAAGCACAGCCCCGCCCGTTGCGACAGCGGCTGCACCCGTTAAAATATCGCGCCGTTTGACCACGCAAATCCCCTTTAAATTGGTCGCAATTAAACAAGCGACTCTGCGGCGTAACTATAAGCGCGGAGATGTTGAGGGCAAGAGTGGTTTAAATATCATCCCGAAGCGAACGCCAACCATGGGGGCCAAGAATTTCACAGGGCTGAAAGCGCGCCTTATAGCTCATCTTCGGGCTGCCATCGACCCAATAACCAAGATAAAGATGCGGTAATTTCTCCATTTGGCAACGATCTAAATGATCCAAAATCATATAATTACCGAGGCTGCGCCCGCGCGCCTCAGGGTCAAAATAGCTATAAACCATGGACAGCCCATCTTCCAGCACATCAATCAGCACCGCCGCAATGAGCTTATAGTCGGCGTCTCTATATTCGACAATCTCAGTTTCTGACGCGCACTGTTCAACCATCATTTCATAACGGTAGAAATCCATGTCTGACATACCGCCGCCTGCGTGACGACTTTGGAGATAGCGTTGCAACAAATCAAACTGCTCTGATGTGGCAAGAGGTTCGGCGACATAGCGCGTGAGGTCTGAATTGCGCGCCATAGTGCGGCGTAAAGATTTCGAGGGCTCAAACTCACTCGCTATAATGCGCAGAGATTTGCACTCACGGCAAGCTTCACAGGCGGGACGGTAAATCACATTTTGCGAACGCCGAAATCCTGCATGGGTCAAATAGTTATTGAGATAAGGCCCAGAAAGCGGGTCTAACTGCGTGAAAATCTTACGCTCCATCCGACCCTCAAGATAAGGGCAAGGCGAGGGGATTGTCAGGTAAAACTGCAATCGGTTGGGATCAAATGGACGCGTCATAAGTCTCTGATAGTGGCATAATCACAATTAGATATTAAACAGAAATGGCAGCATGAGGCTATAACTTATCCAAATCAAAAGCATGAGCGGGATACCGAACTTCGCAAAATCTGCAAATTGATACCGCCCTGGCGCCATAACGAGCAGGTTTGTTTGATATGCAATAGGGGTTGCAAAGCAGCAGTTTGACGCAAATATCACAGTCAGGACAAGCACCATAGGATCAATCCCCGTCTGCGCGCTAATAGAGAGGGCGATAGGCGCAAAAATTAGCGCCGTGGCGCTGTTGGAGAGAATATTTGTCATTAAAGCTATCACGAGGAAGATAGCTGAAATGAGGATTTGATTGCCAAACGGCGCAAATATGCTGACAGTCTCTTGCGCAATAAAGCTTGCTCCGCCCGTGCGTTCAAGCGCGAGGCCCATGGCAAAAGCGGCGCCAATCAGGAGAAATATACGAATGTCAAGCGCGCGCGCCGCTTGACGTATATTGAGGCACCCCGTCGCTATCATAGCAATTGCCCCGCAGAGCGCCGCAATCTCAATTGGTAGAATAGATGTCGCCGCAAGCAATATTGTGCCGCCAAAAATCAGTCGCGCAAAAAGGGACTTGCGAATATCGGGCAGTTCAGTCGTTGACCATTCGAGTAGCAATATATCGCGATTATTTCGTAGCTCTCGCATATCCGCTTCATAGCCAAAGAGTAGCAGCACATCACCCGCTTCTAGGCGAATATCAAGCATACGCTTTCTAATCATGCGTGAGCGGCGTTGTATGCCTAAGACAAGACATCCTGTTTGCCGTCGAAAACCGATCTGTTCAATGTTGCGTCCTATCATGCGCGAGCCCGGTGCGATGACGGCTTCACTAATCACGATAGCTTCTGAGCTCTCTGTTGTGCGGCCTTCGTCGTGGAAGCCAGCAATATTAAGCATGCCTTCAAGATAGCGCGGGCTAGAGGAGAGGAGTTTAGAAAGGTGCTCGCGCGTGGCGGCCACAATCAATATGTCCCCATTTTGCAGTGTCTCTTCGAACGGCGGCAAGAAGCTATGCTCGCCGCGTTGCACCATACGTACTGTCACGTTCTTAAGCGAAGGATATAGCCCAGCGACGGGTTTGACGTTCTCCAGAGGATGGTTATCCGTCACGCGAATTTGCGCAATATATTGACGGCCCGCATCAGAGACTTCATCCTCAAGCGAGCTGCGATTGGGCAGAAGAATCGGTGCCGCGAAAATAATATAAAGCGCGCCAATCGCGGCGAGGATAAGGCCAGGCTCTGTCTGTGTGAAAAATGATAAACCCTCACCAGAATAGCGGCGGAGCACATCATTAACCAGTAAGTTTGTCGACGAGCCAATTAGCGTTGTCATACCCGCAAGGATACAGATAAAACTAAGCGGCATAAGATAGCGTGACGCCGTTGTGCGCGTCCGTGCCGCCATAGCGGTGAGCACAGGAATAAACATCACGACGACAGGCGTGTTATTCATAAACATCGACACCCCAAAAGCGAGGGCAAAGACGACGGCGAGCGTCCGTCTGGGCCGCTTGGCGAGCGAATTATTAATCCGCAAAATTGGCCCTTCAAGCGCGCCAGTGTGAAACATGCCCTGACCCACGACGAGCAGCGCCATAATTGTAATAAGCGCAGGCGCGGCAAAGCCCGATAGGAGGCTTGCGCTATTAAGCTCGGCTCCATTGGACAACGGAAAGAGGTGAAAGAAGACGAGTAAAGCTGTGACGATACCAACAGAGATCGCTTCAATCGAGAATCGCTCGCGGAAATAAAGAATAACGGCGATGGTCACTAATGCCATAGTCGCCCACATTTGCCAGCTCATTGCAATTGTCTCTGGTGCAATGTTTTGCATGTGGTGTTTGGTCCTCGGTTTATATGCTTGCCAGAAAGCTATCATGTTGCACAGAGCGTGAATAGCGATAAGGTTGCAAACACACAAAAATTTAGCGCGAAGATAAAGAGGCGATTATGAAACTGGCATTTTTGGGCTTAGGGGTCATGGGCTATCCAATGGCGGGGCACCTCGTGGCGGCAGGGCATCACGTCTCAGTCTGGAACCGCACGGGCGAGAAGGCGACAGCGTGGGCGGGGGATTATGCAGGGCAGGCGGCTGACACGATTGCAGAGGCAGTAGCGGGGGCGGACGCCGTCATGATGTGCGTGGGCGATAGCCCTGACGTGCTAGACGTCGCGGGTGAGGCGATCGCAAATATGTCGGCAGAAACGCTCTTAATCGATCACACCACTGCCTCCGCCGAGTGCGCGCGCGAGGTTTATGCAATGTCCAAAGACAAAGACATCGGCTTTCTGGATGCGCCAATTTCTGGCGGAGAAGCGGGGGCGGTGAACGGCCAACTCACCATCATGTGCGGCGGAGACGAGAGCGTTTACAAACGCGCCGTTCCCCTCATGCAGCCTTATGCCAAAGCCACAACTCTGATGGGTGAGAGCGGGGCGGGGCAGCTTACCAAAATGGTTAATCAGATTTGTATTGCAGGCATTTTGCAGGGCCTGTCCGAAGGCGTGAACTTCGCGCAACGGGCCGGCCTAGACGTGCCACTTGTTGTTGAGGCCATCGGCAAGGGCGCGGCGCAAAGTTGGCAAATGCTCAACCGTGCAGAGACGATGGCAAAGGGTGAATATGAGTTTGGGTTTGCCGTTAATTGGATGCGCAAAGATCTAGGGATTGCGATACGTGCAGGCGAAGCAATCGGCGCAGATTTGACGCTAACAAAGCAAGTCGATGGCTATTACGCCGAAGTCCAAGAGATGGGCGGCGAGCGCTGGGACACGTCAAGCTTGCTCAAGCGACTGACATAAGAGAGCGCCCTAATTTAATGTTTATGGCTTAGGCTCATCGACGTGCGAAAGACTCTCGCCCAATTCCGATTACCGCTTGCGGTAAGCCTCGTTGTCATCGTCATTGCGGTCTTTGGCGATACGGGCCGCGAAGCGCTGCAATATCAGCATGGCGGTGAAGTTTATCGCTGGCTGACGGGGCATTTTACTCATATTGGCTGGCGTCATGTTGGCTTAAACCTCATGGGTCTATTTGGAGTTTGGGCGCTCTATTACCGCGTGATGAGTGAAGCGAGGTGGATAATTTTTCTACTTATTTGCCCTCTCAGTATAAGTATCGGCTTTAATTTGTTTTCCGCAGATACGACATATTATGTGGGACTGTCGGGCGTGCTACACGGCATGTTGGCCGCAGCGCTTACACTCACGCTTTTTAGATCCATCCCGCAAAATGGCTTCAAAAGTACTCTCACGCAAAAATGGGAAGAGATTATCGTGCTGATGGGGCTATGGGGAAAGGTGGCCTATGAGCAAATAATCGGCGCTGTGCCCCTGACCGCTGCGATGGCAGGAGACGCAGTCGTCGTAGATTCTCATTTATATGGTGCCGTCATCGGAACAGCCTTTGCCGTTTTGCTGACTTTGCGGAAGGTAACGGCGTTACCCTTTCGCTAACCACGCCGCAACTTTCGGCGCAAAGTATGTCAGCACGCCGTCGCAGCCTGCGCGCTTGAAGCACATCAGGCTTTCCATAATGACGCGCTGCTCATCTAGCCAACCATTTTGGGCGGCGGCGGAAATCATGGCGTATTCGCCGCTGACTTGGAAAGCGTAGGTCGGGACGCCGAAGCTATCTTTTACGCGGCGGCAAATGTCTAGATAGGGCATGCCAGGCTTGACCATAACCATGTCCGCGCCTTCTTCAATATCAAGCGCGACTTCGCGGAGCGCTTCGTCCGTATTGGCGGGGTCCATTTGGTAGGTGGCTTTGTCGCCTTGTAATGCGGTGGCCGAGCCGATGGCGTCGCGGTAAGGGCCGTAAAAGCCGCTCGCATATTTTGCGGCGTAACTCATCATCATCACGTCGCTATAGCCTGCATCGTCGAGCGCGCCGCGCACCGCGCCAATGCGGCCGTCCATCATATCTGAGGGCGCGACGATATCTGCGCCTGCGCGGGCGAGCATGACGCCAATCTCTTTCAGCGCGTCAAGCGTTGGATCATTCAGGATTTCGCCCTTATGCAGCAGACCATCATGGCCGTGATCCGTGTAAGGATCGAGCGCGACATCTACGATAATGCCAAGGTCAGGCACGGCGTCTTTGACCGCTTTCACGGCGACGGGGACAATGCCATTTGGATTAGCAGCCTCGGAACCCGCCGCGTCTTTATATTTCGGATTAATATTGGGAAAAACAGCAATCGCGGGAATGCCGAGGGCCTGCGCGCGTTTTGCGTCTTTGACGAGTTCATCAATATTCACGCGGTCTACGCCCAGCATAGAGGGGACAGGCGTGCGCGGCGCGTCTCCGTCTGAGAGTATCATCGTCCAGATTAAATCATCTGCTGTGAAAGTGTTTTCACGCACTAAGCGGCGCGACCAAGGCGCACTGCGAGTGCGTCGCATTCGTGTCGTGGGAAAAGATGGCACAGCTTTAAGTCCTAAATCATTGATATGACGTATAAAGTGCTTCACTTATAACCTGCAATCTATTGAGGGAACAAGGATATAAACTGCGGCGATTGGGCATTGGAATTGTGAAAGGTTTTGGTCTATACAGCTTTGCAGATTAAAGGAACACTATGTCGTCTGATAAGAATATAAATTACGGTGACTTCTTCCGTGCGGCTGTTGACGGCGTGCGCAGTGAAGGGCGTTACCGTGTTTTCCAAGATATCCGACGCAAGCGCGGGGCCTTTCCTAGCGCGACGTGGTACCCCAACGAAACAACTGAGCGCGCGATTACTGTATGGTGCTCAAATGACTATCTCGGTATGGGCCAAAACGAATGCGTCATCGAGGCGGTTAAATCTGCCGTCGATCAGGCAGGGACAGGCTCTGGCGGAACGCGCAATATCTCTGGCACCACGCATTATCACGTGCAACTTGAGAAAGAACTGGCCGAGCTTCATAGCAAAGACGCGGCGCTGGTTATGACATCAGGCTATGTCGCGAATGAAGCGACGCTCGGCGTGATGAGCAAAATCCTGCCAGGCTTGATTATTTTCTCGGATGAGATGAACCATGCCTCCATGATTTCAGGCATACAGCGCGCTCAAAAAACGGGTGTGTGCGAAAAACGTATCTTCAAGCATAACGATCTCGCGGATTTAGAAGCTAAATTGAAAGCGGCGCCTGCGGGCGCGCCCAAACTCATTGCGTTTGAGTCTGTCTACTCCATGGATGCTGACATCGCGCCAATTGAGCAGATTTGCGATTTGGCTGATAAATATAATGCGCTCACTTATATTGACGAAGTTCATGCAGTCGGCATGTACGGCGCAAAAGGCGGCGGCATCTGCGAACAGCGCGGGCTGATGCCCCGCGTCGATATAATCCAGGGCACGCTAGCGAAGGCCTACGGTATGATTGGGGGCTATATCGCGGCCGACACGCACATCACAGACGCTGTGCGCTCACTCGCCTCTGGCTTTATTTTTACAACATCTATCCCTCCAAGCACAGCCGCTGGTGCGCTGCGCTCTGTGAAAGTTCTGAAAATATCGCCCCATATTCGCGAGCAACATCAAGAGCGCGCCAATGCGCTTAAGGCACGCTTCCGCGCGGCAGGTTTCCCTTTCATTGACGGCGAGACACATATTGTCCCGCTCATGGTCGGCGACCCCGTAAAATGTAAAGCGATTTCAGACGCGCTGATTGAACATTTTGGGCTTTATGTGCAGCCTATCAACTTCCCCACCGTCCCGCGTGGCACAGAGCGCCTGCGCTTCACACCGAGCCCGTTCCACACAGATGCCATGATGGACGAATTAATGAGTGCGCTAGACCAAGTCTGGGTCGAATTTGGACTTAAGCGGGTGAAGGCGGCTTAGGTCTTACTCCACTGCATCCGCCATGCAGCTTGTGCCAGTCGTGCCGTCAAACTCGCACTGGTAGACGCGAACCCAATCAATTAACATCTGATTAGGAAATGATGCGGGCTCAAAGCGGCGTTCATTTACATCTTCAGGATAAGTACCGCCGACCGCATTATTGAGCATAACATAAAAGCTCTGATCAAAAGGCGCGTTTGGATTATCTTCTTTGCTGACGGCTTGTGTAAACCAATCGCTTATATCTTGTGATTGGAAATGGACGTCATTGACAAACCAATTAATACGACCTTCGCCCCATTCAGCGGCAAAGACATAATAATCATCTATTGCGGCAGGCAAGGTGTTCTCTTCGCCTTTGAAAACATTATCGGGACGCTGTCCCCCGAAATGCAGCGTGCCAGATGAACGGTTTTCAGTTGTTGAACCCTCACAATTTGAACAGGCCGCACCAAGATTGACGGCTTCCATTATATCAATCTCGCCAGACAAAGGCCAACCGCCATAAACGCTCTCTGCGGGCATCATCCAAAAGGCTGGCCAAGTGCCTTGCCCCGTTGGGAGTTTAATGCGCGCTTCAAAGCGGCCATATTTCCAGTCTGCAAGCCCAAGCGTGCGGACTTTGCCAGAGGTGTAGTTTTGCGTGATTTGTCCGCCTCGGCTAGGCCAATCTTGCGGGAATTCTGGTCCAGTGAAATCTTCTGGATAAGCGACGAGGCGTAACAAGCCGTTTACGACTTCGACATTACGTTTGCGTTCCGTGTAGCATTGACGCTCGCTGTTACCACCGCCCCAGCATGAGACTTCGGCGGCCCATTTCGCAGGGTCGAGCGTGTCGCCGTCAAACTCATCAGACCATACGCGCACCCAGCCTTTTTCTGCGGGGTGATAGTCTGGGCCCTCTGGCGCAGCTTCAGGCGTGGCGAGTTCTTGAAAAGGCGGCGGTGGCGGGGTGGTCACGACAGGAGGAGGAGGGGGAGGTGGTGAACTTGCGGAGCCACCACCACAAGCGGTGAGCGCTAAGATTAATGTCAGTAAACCAATTGATTGGGCGGAAAGATAGTTAAAATAGCGATGAGACATGTGAGTAAAGCTACTTATAGTGACAGCGCTGTCAATAGGGCAGGATAAATGGCCCTTGCCTTACAGAAGGCATGTGCAGAGCAAAGCCTTTTGCCGCAGTTTTGACCGTTGCGAGTCGCGCGCGAGGGCGTTAAGAGGAGCCAACTTAACGACGGAGACTGCTATGAGCGCCGCAGCGAACGACCAATCGACAGCACATTTGAGCAATTATTTCACACAAAGCCTAAAGGACCGCGATCCAGAGCTTTTTGAGTCTATGCAGGACGAGCTTGACCGTCAAAAGCACGAGATTGAGCTGATTGCGTCTGAGAATATTGTTTCCAAAGCAGTACTCGAAGCGCAAGGATCTGTGCTGACGAATAAATATGCCGAAGGTTACCCTGGCAAGCGCTATTACGGCGGCTGTCAGTACGTTGACGTGTCTGAGCAACTCGCGATTGATCGCGCCTGCGAGCTTTTTGAGTGTGGCTTCGCCAATGTGCAGCCAAATTCAGGCAGCCAAGCCAACCAAGGCGTTTTCCTCGCGCTCTTACAGCCCGGCGATACCATCCTCGGCATGGACCTTGCCTCTGGAGGGCACCTCACGCACGGTGCGCCGCCAAATATGTCTGGTAAATGGTTTAACGCTATCGCTTACGGCGTGACTGAGGATACAAATTTAATTGATTATGACCAAGTCGAAGCGCTTGCCAAAGAGCATCAGCCGAAGTTAATTATTTGCGGCGGCTCAGCCTATTCGCGTCAGATTGATTTTGCACGTTTCCGTGAAATTGCCGATATGGTCGGCGCTTATCTCCACGTCGACATGGCACATTTCGCAGGCTTAGTGGCGGGCAAAACGCACCCAAGCCCGTTCCCACACGCCCATGTCGCGACGACGACGACACACAAAACGCTTCGTGGCCCGCGTGGTGGTATGATCCTAACTAATGATGAAAAACTGGCGAAGAAGTTCAACTCCGCCATTTTTCCAGGTCTTCAAGGCGGCCCATTGATGCATGTCATTGCGGGTAAAGCTGTGGCGTTTGGTGACGCACTCAAGCCAGAGTTCAAAGCCTATAGCCAAGCTGTGATTGATAATTGCAAAGCCATGGCTGGCGCGCTTGTCGAGGCAGGCTATGCCGTCGTCACAGGCGGCACAGATACGCATCTCGCATTGATAGACCTTTCGCCCAAAGGTGTGAAAGGTAATGCAGCTGAGAAAGCTTTGGGACGCGCCTATATTACGTGCAACAAAAACGGCATTCCGTTCGACAAAGAGAAGTTCACCATTACATCAGGTATTCGCGTGGGCTCACCTGCGGGCACAACGCGCGGCTTTGGAGTGGCGGAATTTCGCGAAATCGGACAACTCATGGCCGAAGTCCTTGATGCCCTCGCAGATAACCCAAAAGGTAATCCAGAGGTGGAGGAGAGCGTGAAACAGCGTGTTAAATCGCTGACGGCACGTTTCCCTATATACTAGGCTTTACTTCGCCTCATTCATCCAAGTTCTTGCGAGGCTGCCATGGAGGGCGGCTGAGAAGAGAATTGTGAGTGAGAGTATGCTCCAAGCGCGTTCAGGAGAGGCGAAATCGGCGTGAGCTAAGGCGTAGGCGATGTAAAAGATTGAGCCCATACCACGAATGCCGAAAAACGCGATTTTTAGGCGATCAATACGATTGATATCATGGCCTAGCAAGGCAATCCAACCTGCTATTGGGCGGATGAGCAAGATTATAGCGGCGGCAATGGCGGCATCTGTCCATGTCCAAAGCGGCCATAAAACGCCTCCAATAAATGAGCCAAACCATAGCAAAATTACTGCGAGCAATATGGCCTCAAGTTGATCGGCAGATTCATGTGCTTCATTTTCGTAAGGCTCGGCTTTCGTATCTTTGGTGAGGGCGCGTCCTGCCCTTGCTGCGATGAAGACAGATAAAAATCCGTAGCCATGAATAAATTCAGCAAGACCGTAAGATATGAAAGTTGCGGCTAAGACGAAGAGAACGACATTGTTGCGGCCGTTCTGAGCGTCACCGACTCTACTGAAAAGAATCTTGGTAATTATTGCCCCTGTGAGCAGCCCCACGCCAACGCCTGCGACTATCCTGTAGAGGACATCTTTTAGCAGCCAACCTCCCCAAGCAAATTCACTTAGCGGTAAATTTGTGCTGAGGGCGGCTAAACCTATAGCGAGCCAAACAAATGGAAAGGCAAGGCCGTCGTTCAGACCAGCCTCTGATGTAAGCGCAGTTTGTGTATCCTTTTGTTCAGAATTAGGGGAGCCGACCGAAACTGACCGCGCGAGGACAGGGTCTGTTGGGGCAATAGCTGCGCCAAGTAACACCGCTGTCGCCAGTGACAGCCCTGCAAATTGTAGACCTAAAAACATCACAGAAAGGATAGTTAAAGGCATGGTGATAGCGAGCAACCGCCACGTTGTTTGCCAGCGTTCCCAGCCCGCTTTTAAATCAATCGATAGACCTGCACCCGCCAGAGATATAATGACAATCATTTCCGACATATGGACAACGATGCCTAGCTCTATATCAGAGTTCAGCGGATTAATCACCGGGAGACCGATTAGCGCGGATAGAGCGCCTACCGCGATATATAATATCGGAATATTAAAGAAAAACTTTGATCGCAGAGCAGGCTCGAATGTCAAAACCAAAAAAGCGGCTCCAATCAAACTATAATAAAATGCGATTTGATTGTTTAAAATAAATTCAGACATGAAAGACCTTCATAGATTTTTTGGAACGCAATAGCCGCAAGTTCGTTCCATTACATGAAGTCATAGAAAAGGAGAGTATAATGCCTAATCATGAACAAGGTCGTATCGATGACATGGCGCCGACAGGCAAGAAGAAGCATGGCCCGCTTGGGGCTATCGTGATTTTGGGTGTTCTTGCCGTGGTCGTCGGTATTATTGTCTTAGGATAACTATTAATTTCTTTTGAAATTCGGCCCTCGTAAGACGACCCCTCAAAATGGTCCTAGCGCATTGTCTTCGCGGCTTGCATCATCATGGCGTTCATGGTCTCCGTTTGCTTTTCGAGGTCGCGTTCAATGGCGGTTTGCATATCCCTTTGCGCTTTCTCAAAATCACGCTGGGCCTCGCGCTGGATGCACTCAATATAGATTTCAATATCTTTAGCATATCTCATAAGGCGAATGTCTTTCGGAAGCGGGGAGGCTGTTGGGGCCGCAATAGGGCGCGGACATTCTGTACTCTTCCATTTAAAGTCTTTCGCGCCTTCTGGACGCGTAATTTCGCCAGCGTTTGAAATGGCTGGCACGAAAAGCGCGGCACTTATACTGAGCGCGGCTAAAACTGATTTTAATTGATTGATTGGCATCATTTACCCCCATTAAAAATCGCCCTGTATTATTCATACACCTATAGATGGCGTTATCAAATAAAACGTGTATTTTTGGCTGTAAAACGGCTATTTTTTGTTCTGCGGCAAGCTATAGGTCACTGTTGCACGGCTTGAGATTTTGCTATTGGCATCGCCACGCATCTCGACACTGACCACTGCGAGGCTGCGGCCAAGTTTTATCATGCGGCCTTCAATATGCAGTTGC
>CALLME010000281.1 GCA_938007945.1 uncultured Caulobacterales bacterium | reverse complement strand
ATGCGTCTGGCGCTCTGTTTTGCGCTTCCCTATTGGGCGATCATCGAGTTTGTGCCGACGAAGCTCCCTAATTATCTGCTACCGATTTTCCCCGCGCTTTCAATTATGACGGGCGGGGCTGTGCTGACATTGCTAAGCGTGCGCGAGTTTAAATTGACCCGTATATTCAGCGCACTTTTGTTTATCATCGCAGGCCTTGTGATTACAGGCGCGGCTCTTTTAGCAGAATCAGTCTACGGACCCGCTTCGCTTTGGACTTACGGCTGGGGCGCGCTGGCGATTATGTTTATCTTTATCGCAGGCGGTGCTGTGATGTTTTCAAAAACAAAGCTTGGCCTTACTATGGGCGTTTTATCAGCCGTCCTCATAAGCCCTATTCTCTATCAAGTGTTATTGCCGTCTCTCTCGGAACTGCGTCTAGCCGACCGCGTCGTGAGCGAGATGCGCGCGCAAAATATAAAACTACCGCGTGAGGGCGGCCCCTCAGTGCTCGCGCCTAATTTCACAGAACCGAGCCTCGTCTATCATTTGGGGACAGAGATACGATTAGGCGATCAAATTAAGCTCGACAACCGTGTGAGAGAGGGCACCGTAATCATTACGGACGTCGCTCGCCCTGACGCTATGGATTTCGACACGCGCGTGACAGAAGCTGGTTTCTGCACAACAGAGTTCGCGAAATTTGACGGGATGAACTATTCGCGTGGAGACCCTGTGACTTTGAGGCTGACACGCGTCAGCCCATGTGAGTCTGAGATAGAGACTGCGGAGTAAACCGCGCTTTAGCTACCGAGAAACGCCTTACGCATAACGAGATACCAGGCCCGCCCCATAACTGCGACAAACATAAATGGCGCGGCGAGAGTGGTCAGAAACTTCGCCCATTTCTTATCAGAATAACCTCTGAAATAGCGGTAAAAGCCGCGAAATTTCGCAAACTCAATATCTTGACGACGCGCGGCTGAGGTACTGCCGTAATGCAGCACGTCGGCGTGCGGGTGGAACAGCACTTTCCCGCCAAGGCGTCTGACGCGTTGGCAAAGCTCAATATCTTCGACATGAAGGAAGTAATCCTCATCAAATCCGCCTGTGAGGTCAAAACATTCACGGCTCATCATTAAGCATGCGCCGCTAATAACGGGCACTTCAATCGGCGCGTCAGGGAGAGGTTCTTTTTCCCAATGTAGCGAGCGAAACCATTTAAGCTTATGCAAGGGCGTGAAAGAAATAATCGCGCTTTTAGGGGTGAGTTCGCCGCGGCGGCTCCCGCGTTGCTCATTGCCGTTCACATCTTTTAGGCGGCCGCCGACAATCCAAGGACTATCAAGTCCCTCACCCACTTCGGCAAGGCCCATCGCCGTACCAGGCGCAATAATCGCGTCGGGATTGAGGAACAGAAAGTGCGACCCCCGCGCCATGCGCGCGCCGTAATTACAGCCTTTGGCAAAACCAATATTGCCATGGCTTTGCAACATACGAATTTTATCATGTTCTGTAACGAGCTCTGAGAGTTTCTGACGCGCGGCATAGGTATTGCCGTTATCCACAATTACAAGCTCAAAAATTTCGCGGTCATCAATGACTGCCGAGATTGCTTCAAGCAAAGCGGGACCCGTCATAAAACTGACCATAATCACGCTTATGCGAGGTTTAATGTCAGGCAGATGAAGTGGCAGTATTTGCGCGGTCATAACCAATCTCGTTTAAGACGCCAGCCTAAGCTCACGTTTTCTCCACCTCAGAGCTACCGCTTTGTGCGAAAAAGCTACATCTGTCAATAATTTATAGGCGGTTAGTTATGACCCAACTTCGTCCAAATTTAGGCCGTGGGCGTCTTTTTTGTGCGCGGAACAAGGTGTAAAACACCTGCACTTATAAACAAGGTTGCCCACCACCATTCCTGCCAGACACCGTAAGACACACTCGCAATGAGGATAATCGGCGTAATGAGCCCCGCACACACCATGGCGCGCGCACGTCCGCCTTGCGCAAATCGTGTCGCCGCTTGGCCCAACGTCCACAAGACTGTCGCCGCAAAAATGGCTCCAATCACCCCTGTCTCGAGCCAGATTTGCAAACCTGCATTATGAGGATGCAGCGAAACCACTGGCAGATTATCAAAGCCGCGCGCCGAAAACGTCCCGTCAAAAGTGCGCGAGGCATCAAAGCCATGCCCCATAATCGGATGTTCGCGAATTTTTTCACCGACATAGCTCCATGTTACTAATCGGTGCTCCCATGAAAAGGGAAGTGAAGCTCGAAATGCGCTTGAGCTCCACATGGCAAAGGCGGCCAAAATAGGCGCAAAGGCGATAAGTGCCATCGCGCTCGCCGTGAGTGTGTTGAGTGTAGCGCGCGGATAAAAAGCGGCAGATAGCATGGCGCAGACAGATAAAATCAGCGCCGCAATACCGACATTAAGCCCGCTCAGCGCGGCAGTAACAATTAAAAGTGCGAGCAATAAAACCGCAATAATTGGCCCGCGGTAACGCGTCCAGAGCAGTAGGATAATTGACGGCGAACTCATTAAAATCAGAAAGACAAGACCGTTCGCCGTATTCATAATCGCGTCTGCGCGGCGGCGCTCTAGGTCTTCGCCAGCTTGAGGCGGGTCTACTGCAAAGCTCAATCCAAAACCGCTGATAATATCAAGACATAAAAGAATGGCGGCAATTACGGGTAAAACCATCATCAGGGATTGAAAGCGGTTGGTCGGCTTCACAAAGCAAGTGCCCGCCGCCGTGATAAAGGCCCGTCGCCCCACTTCGAAAAATATAAGTCCGAACACGAGTTTAAGGGCGTTTATGGAGGCCTTTTCATATGGCGACCACAACGAACTTAGTAACGCCCAGCCCACAAAGAGTGCGAGCGCCCACTCCCATTGCGACTCAACGGCCTCTCGCAACTCAGTCTTAAGTGTCTCGATGGGCGTAGTGAACACCCCAAAAAGGCCCATTAAAACCAAAAGCGGTACGAGGCCAAGCCCGCCTGCATGACCTGCGACAAAGCAGAGCCCGAGTAACGTTAGAACGGCACGCCGCCGTACTGTCTCAGCCCTTTGTGCCGTAAGATGAGGCACAATATACATCTCTAGTCGCGACGAAGATCAGGGGCGAGCGCTTCATGACCAAGCGTTTCGCAAGCCTCATCAAGCGAAAGAATTGTCTGCCCTTGAGACCCTAAACGGCGCAAGGCAAGTTTACCGTCTTCGGCTTCTTTCATCCCGACCACGGCGATAATCGGAATTTTTCTGTCCGCTGAATGCTCACGAATTTTGTAATTGATTTTTTCATTTCGGAGATCGGTTTCAACCCGTAGACCTGCCGCACGAAGTTTTTGCGCGGCCGTCTCCGCATATTGATCTGCGCCAGAGGTAATTGTTGCTACAACGACTTGGACAGGGCTTAGCCAGAGCGGGAATTTACCCGCAAAGTTTTCAATCAAAATCCCGATAAAGCGCTCCATCGACCCCAGGATGGCGCGGTGTAACATCACAGGCACATGGCGTTGATCGTCATCACCAATATAGCTCGCCGATAATCTGTCAGGCACAACGAAGTCCACTTGCAGCGTGCCGCACTGCCAGTCACGGCCAATCGCGTCGCGCAGGACAAATTCAAGTTTAGGGCCGTAAAATGCGCCCTCGCCCGGATTAAGTTCAACCTCAAGGTCTGCCGCTTTGACGGCGTCCATCAACGCACCCTCGGATTTATCCCACGTCGCATCTGTGCCCGCCCGTGTTTCGGGACGGTCTGAAAACTTCACCTTCAAGTCTGTAAAGCCAAAGTCTTCATAAACGGATTTGAGGAGCGTAATAAAGCTTTTGGTCTCTTCTGTAATCTGGTCTTCCGCGCAGAAGATATGGCCGTCATCTTGCGTAAAGCCGCGCACGCGCATGATGCCGTGCAGAGCGCCTGTTGGTTCATTGCGGTGACAGCAGCCAAATTCTGCCATGCGCAACGGTAAGTCGCGATAGCTCTTCATGCCCTGATTGAAGATTTGCACGTGAGCAGGACAGTTCATGGGTTTGAGCGCATGCACTTCATCATGGCTGCCATGGGACACTTCAGAGACAAACATGTTCTCGCGAAATTTATCCCAGTGGCCAGATTCCTGCCAAAGCTTATTATTAATCAGCAGCGGCGTTTTCACCTCTTCATAGTCGGCGCTTTTTGTACGGCGACGGATATAATCCTCGACCACGCGCCACAGCTGCGCGCCTTTATCGTGCCAAAACACCATGCCCTGTGCTTCGGGCTGCATATGAAACAGCTCAAGCTGCTTACCCAAGCGGCGGTGATCGCGCGCTTCGGCTTCGGCAAGCATATGAAGATGGGCGTCCAGCTCTTCTTGCGTGCGCCAAGCTGTCCCGTAAATGCGTTGCAGCTGCGCCTTTTCACTATCGCCGCGCCAATAAGCGCCCGCGACTTTCATCAGCTTAAACGCTTTGCCAATTTTACCTGTGCTCGGGAGGTGCGGGCCGAGGCAAAGGTCAAACCATTTGCCTTGCTTATAGACGGTAATGGTTTCGTCTTCGGGCAGGTCTTCAATCAATTCGGCTTTGAAATCTTCGCCCATCTCTTTGAAGGTTTTAATCGCTTCATTGCGGTCCATGACGAGACGTTCAAATTTATCATTGCGGTTAATGATAAAGGCCATTTTCTTTTCAATCGCGGCAAAATCATCGGCGGAGAACGGCTCATCACGGTAAAAATCATAATAAAACCCGTTTTCAATCACGGGGCCGATTGTGACTTGCGTGCCCGGGAAAAGCTCTTGCACAGCTTCAGCCAGCACATGCGCCGCGTCGTGACGGATAAGCTCAAGCCCTTCTGGGTCTTGGGCGGTGACAAGTTCAATCTTCGCATTATCATTAATAGGCAGGCTTGCATCAACAAGTTTCCCGTCGAGCTTGGCCGCGAGGACTTTTTTCGCAAGGCCCTTTGAGATGGATTTTGCAACTTCCATCGCCGTGACGCCTTGGTCATAATCGCGCGCTGCACCATCGGGAAATGTCAAAGTGACCATGTCTATTCTCTATCGGTATAAGTGCCGCGCCATAAGCCGTATCGCCAAGGCGCCCAGAAAGGCGCGTTTTGCACTTTTTGCGGCACATTATCAATACCAGAGGTGCCCCCGATTTTCGTCAAAGGATGACAGCGTGAAAGACGCGCCAAAGTCATCCAGCCGCCGCGCCACGGCCCGTGCCGCTCCACCGCTTCGCGTGAATAATCCGAGCAACTTGGTGTGTGACGGCAGGTAACGCCAAAAAATGTCAGCGCGGGGCTGAGCGCGTATTTATAAATTTTGAGTAGCGCCAGCATCGGCCATGTGAGCGGGTTTTTCATAGGGGCAAGTCTACCCCTCAATCTTTGAAGTTTCGGGGTAAAACAGGGTAAATTGTGTCGATGACAGCGCTTTTTCCGTCGCGTTCATAGGTGAGGCTTAGCACCTCATATTCCCACGGATTATGTCCCTCACCTTTTGGGAGTTCAGGTTTGCGGCGCTCTAAGGTGAGTTTAATATCGCGGCCCTTAGGATCCTTGGCCATCGTGACAAGCGTTCCACTGTCCTCATCAAGTGTTACGTTAATCGTTCGCACATCAATATTTTCACGCACAAAATCCGCCACACGTTTTGACGCGACCCATAAATCATGACGCGACCGTTGATCTTCATTTGATAAATCAGAGGTCGGCGCATTGTTCTGCCAACCGAAATACCAGTCAACACCTGCGCCGCCCGCGAGAAGTGTCGGCCATAAAACACCTTCTATTTCACGGCGGCGATCATCTGCATCCGCGTCCGGCCGTGCGCCATATTCCCAGCCGAGCGGTTCATCCACCGTGACCATCCACTGGCGGTCTCTCATCATCAATTTATCCCCCACCATGAAAGCAGGTCCCGTCCAACTTCGGATTTTTTGAGCATAATTATGATGCGCTTGAAGACTAATACCTGACCAATAATCAACCCCGAGTTTTTCGCTGTATGTCGCCTCTTCTGCATCGGGCCAATTATGGCTGACGATGGCGTGGTCATAGGGATCTAGCTCTGCGATATACTGCGCAAAGGCGAGCCGTTGTTTCGCGCTTGTGGCGTTGCGGTAAGGGTCTTGCCCCGAATTACCGTCCACACCATTTTCTTCGCCGAGGTTCCAGACTAGCCCGTTTAAATGCCCAAAGCGCGCAACCATTTCGCGGTAGTAAAGTTTTCGGCTCGGCGCGAAGTTTTCCCCAACTTTTAGGCCATCAAACGCCTCAAACCAGCTTTCGTTTTCAGTCTCGGTCAGCAGCATATCAATCATGACGCCGCGAGTATTATAATGCTCTAGCACGCGCTGCCATTGCTCGAGCTTTGAGACATCAAACACATAAGGGTCGTCATGGCTCACCCATGGGAAGACGTCTTGGCCGTCCCCTTCGACATTCATCGTCACAATATATTGCGCGTTAACGCCCACTTCTTCGTAGTAATTTGCGATACCGAGAATGGAGGCGCCTTTACCGTCTTGCCAGGTCGGGTCGCCCGCGCGCGCGTCTTGGAGGTGCGGTTTAAAGTCATGGAGTTGGTTGTCACCCAGCGCAGGAAAGTTAGTCCCACCCACATCGTAAGTTCCGTCAAACCCACTATAAGCGAGGAGGTTTTCAGGACTGCCTGCGCCTGTTTTGATGAACGGCTCACCCGTGCCCGCATATTCAAGATAGCGGCCTTTGACGTCGGCGAGTTTCCCGCGTTTGGCAAAGTCA
>CALLME010000280.1 GCA_938007945.1 uncultured Caulobacterales bacterium | reverse complement strand
AAATAGCGCGCGATGATAATGGCTGTGAAACCCAGATAGGTCAGCACAGTCTGCCCCAACGGGATAGACAGGTTTCCTAAAGGTATCATGAAGCTCTCCATGAAAGCGTTGTGCCGAATTACGCTCGCTTCGCCAAGTGCTGAGTTGCCGCAGCTAGGCTTAAGGGATGTGATAAAATTATTGCGATATTTCCTAAGCGCGCTATACCGCACCCATAACCGTTGGGGGGATAGCTCAGTTGGTTAGAGCCGTCCGCTCATAACGGATTGGTCGGGGGTTCAAGTCCCTCTCCCCCTACGGTTTTCACAGGATTCAAGCCATGACAAAAGCCGAACGCTACGCAGACGTCGCTCGTGAAATCGCCGCTGTTATAGAGGGTGAGCCGTCGCGTACGGCACGTATGGCGACCGTTTCGTGTTTGCTATCGCTCGCCTTTCCTAAAACCTATTTTTGGACAGGGTTTTATGTCGTTGATCCTCATAAAGAGAGCGAGCTTGTTGTCGGGCCTTATCAGGGTACACTTGGGTGTTTGCGCATACCATTCGCCAAAGGCGTGTGCGGCGCGTGTGCCACGGCGGGCGAAACAATCATTGTTGATGACGTGCACGCTTTCCCAGGCCATATCGCCTGTGACAGTCAGACAAATTCAGAGATTGTTGTTCCTGTGTTTGATGAGTGCGGCGCGCTTTTCGCGGTTTTGGATGTAGATAGCACAGACTTTGCGAGCTTTGATGAGACTGACAGAGCTGGCCTTGAAGCCATTTGCCAAACGTTATTGGTCGGCGCGACGCAGGTTTAAATTAGACTTCGTCAAGTTCGACCTTAAGCGTGCGGTCTGTCATCGGCTTATCCCAATGGTCGTGAATGAGCGCGATGGCCTCCTCAACACTCTCGGCCCGCAGGATTTCTCCGCTGACCCATTCTGGTGAAAAGCCTGCGTCAATCGTATGTAAAAACATATCGACAAGCGGTTGCCAGTATCCATTTGTGGAGAGGAAAACTGTCGGCTTGGCATGAAGACGCATCCGCATCCACGACATAATTTCTACGGCTTCTTCCATCGTACCAATTCCCCCAGGCAGCACGATAAAACCGTCAGCCGCGTCGTACATTTTGCGCTTGCGCTCATGCATATCGGGCACAATTTCGTGTGGCACATCTTTGAGTAGCGCTTCGATCTCGGTCAGAAATTCGGGAATGATGCCAAGCACATCGCCGCCCGCCAAGAAAGCTGCTCGCGCTGTTTCACCCATAAGGCCAGAGCCTCCGCCACCATAGACTAGACGGTAACCTTCATCTGCAATTGCCCGTCCCGTTGCGTCTGCCAGCGCCATATATTGCGTTTCATTACCTGGGCGAGAGCCACAGAAAACACAAATCGAACGCTTTGAAGATACTATTTCTTTGTTTTTGGTCACAGTGTTTTCAGTCCTTTTAATTTGCGTCCCACAAGAGTTGTTCTAAAGTTGACTTAGCAAGGTTGGCCCAAATGCTTTGTCGCTCGATAAGACCCTAACGAGAAAATGTGAACGGATATGAAATTTAGAATAATCGCCATGTTGATGACGGGGTTTGCGCTCGCGATCGGTCTTTTGTGGATTGTACAATTGCGGCAACCAACAGATATTGATACGCGTGAAAGCGGGCAAGAACTAATTGTCGAAAATCCTATTGCGATACAGCCGCCGTCTTTTGCCTCCGTCTCTGAAATTGAAGGTGTTCTGCGTATGGCAGGCATATCGGAACCAAATGTGACGCTTGTGCTGTCGCAAGGGGGTATACGTTTGGGCGAAACTAAAGTTGAGGCAGATGGTCAATGGTCCACAGCGCTGCCAATAAATCCACAAGAGACACAGGCGGTCTCACTTATCATGATAATGGCCGACGGTGCTCGCGTTCGATCTGATGAAACACTCTTCCGTATACCTCAGATTACGGCGGCGACTGACTTAGAGGCGGCTATTGAATTGCCCAGTGGGCCGCGAACTCTGCCAACGCTCATATTACTCACAACGCCAGGAGGGCCGTCAAAGATATTTAAAAGCCCTTTTGGAAGCCTGCCAATTTCAGGGCCGCTCAGCCTTGGTCCGATTGATTATGATGACAGCGGCGGGGCAGTCTTTCGGGGGAGTTCAGAGCGGGCGGGACGCATCCGACTTTATGCAAATGGCATTGTTATAGGCGACGCGCCTGTTCAGCCTGACGGGCAGTGGTTTTACATCATCGCAGAAACTTTGCCGCGCGGAAATTATGACGTCGTCGTGGCTTTGATGGACGGGACGGAAGAAGTGACCCGCATCACCGTGCCGTTCGAAAAGCTAGCTTTTGTGCAAAATGAAGAGCAGCCGGGCGGCGGTCTCTATGTCTCATTTTCTGATAATCAATGGCAAGTGCGCCGTGATTTATTAGGCGGTGGAGCACAATATACGGCACTATTTGCGCCACAGTCTGACGACTGAGGCTATTGGATCACTCTGCGGGTTGGCTTGTCGATGGCTTGTTTACGCGTCCTCTAATTTTGCGATAAATCTTCTTAGCGCGCGTGCTTAGAACGGTTGGTGCGGCGAGAAGGACGGGCGTAATGATAAGCGTCAATATCGTCGCAAAACCCAAACCACACGCAATTGCATAGGAGATAGGCGCCCAAATTTCGGATGTCCCTGAACCTTTGGTTGAGAATGTTCCCGTGAAAATATCAGCTTGCCAGCCAAGCACGAGCGGCATAAGGCCGACAATCGTCGTGAGCGTGGTCAAGAAAACGGGCCTTAACCGCTGTGCCGCAGTGCGAATAGCGGCGTCAACGGGTTCGTATCCAAGCGAGGTCAGACGCTGATAGGTATCAATGAGAACGATGTTATTATTCACTACAATCCCCGCTAGCGCGATGACGCCCGTTCCTGTCAAAATCATGGAGACATATGGATAGAACGTCAGGCCGAGCAGGACGCCAAATACAGACAGGATAACGGCAAAAAGCGTCAGAAAAACGTGATAAAAGCTATTAAATTGCAAGAGCAAAATCACGCCCATCATGAGCATAATGGCGAGCGCTGCGACTTGAAAGAATTGAGCGGCCGCAGCGTTTTCTTCTTCCTGTCCTAGGAATTTGATAACGACCGTTGGGGGGAAGTCAGCGTCTGTTTCAATCCACTCTTTCAGCGCTTCGACTTGGACATTCGTGGCATAATCCTTCGCCGTATTCGCAAGTACTGAAAAATAGGGCAATTGATCTCGCCGTTCAATTTTATCTTGGCGCGAATTTGGGATACGCGTGACCACCGAAGATAGTGGTAGGGCGCCATCGCGCGTCTGGATTCGCAGCTTATCCAGATTCTCTAGTCCGCGATATTCATACGGATATCGAATGCGAATATCGACCTCCTCATCGGCGTCGAGTGGTCGGTATTGACCCACAAGTGTCCCTTCTGTGACAAGCTGCACAGCCGCACCAATTCGTCCTATATCAAGTCCCAATCGCCCCGCTTCGCCGCGATTGACCTCAAGTTGCCATTCGACACCCGGGAGAGGGAGCGTGTCTTCAATATCGATAATCCCGTCTGTAGATTCGAGTTTACGTCGCACGGTGAGCGTCGCGGCGCGTAGATCTTGGGGTGAATCGGATGAGACTTGTATGCCAATGTCCTTGCCAATAGGGGGGCCGTTATCGGTCGCGGTGACTTCGATAAACAGCCCTGGCATCTCACCAATGGCGAGTCGGATATTTTCCATAATGCTTGCTACGCTCTCGCGGTCATCAAATTCGAGCAATTCCGTATAGATGCGTGCGACCGTATCGCTTGGCACATTGGATGGGCCGTTCAGTTCTCCACCGCCGCCAGAACCACCCGCGCCTGCACCTGCGACAGTGTAGACCTCCTCAATCCCTGCGACATCGCTGATACGGCGTTCAATCTCTTGCGCTACGGCGAGATCATCAAAGGCGGTACGGTTGCCCCGCGCCCGTGCCAAGATGTAAACTTGGTCGCTTGGAGATTGGGTGAAAAACTCGATAGGCTTTGGTGGCGGCCCCGCCATAGCGGCTCCGAATGCGGTCCTGATCACGAGGAGTAAAATAATGAGCGCGCAAATTACGAGAAGTGGGAAGCGAATGATACGGCTGATAAATTTGACATAAATACCCGTTAGCCCGCCGACCTGCGTCGGGTCGCCGTCCTCGCCTGCCAAAGCTTGTAGCGTGGCATTACTTTGCACCTTTTTGGGGCCAATTAATGTGCCCATAGTTGGTAAAAAGATAAGCGCCATAATCATGGATGCCGTTAGTACATAAATCATGGTGAGTGGGAAAAATGCCATAAATTTGCCAGTCACATCGTCCCAAAATAGCAAGGGAATAAACGCAGCGAGTGTTGTGGCCGTTGATGAAATGATTGGCCAAAACATACGTTCGCCCGCAGTCTGAAACGCTTCTTTGCGGTCTAGTCCTTCGGCAAGTTTTCTGTCTGCATATTCAATAATGACAATCGCACTATCGACAAGCACACCGACTGAAAGGATAAGCCCAAACATAATCATCATGTTGATAGTCTGGCCATTCACCCAAAATAGAAAGAGCGCCATCAAAAAGCTTGCAGGTACAGCCCAGCCGACAAATAGGGCGGAGCGAATACCCAATGCGGCAATACAGACTATAAATACGAGTATGACGGCGTTGATAATGGAAGAGGATAGAGAGCTAACCATCTCATTTATATAAGTTTTACGCTCCTGCGAATAGGCAATTTCAATCGTTTCAGGCCAATCATCCTGAACGGCAATGTCGTCGACCATGGCTTTGACAAGCTCAGTTGTTTCAAGAATATTTTCCCCCTGACGCTTTGAAACTTCTATCGAGAGCGACGGCACCCCATTAAACCGCGCAAGTGTTGTGACATCTTTATAAGTGCGGCGCACATTGGCGATATCGCGCATGCGAATAATAGCGCCAGACGGGCTCGTACGTACAACAAGGTCTGCGAGGTCGTCTGGCCCTTCGATAAGGCCTGGTAGTTTGACATTAAACTTGCCCGATTCTGTTTGCAGCGTACCTGCTGTAATGAGGGCGTTATTGCGCGACACGGCTGCAGCAATTTCGTCAAAAGTAATGCCTGTGGCTTCAATGAGGGCGGGGTCAAGCTCGGCTTCAAGCAAATCTGTCCGCTCGCCAGAGATGCGCGCTTCTAGAACTTGCGGTATGCCTTCAATGCGACGCTGTACAAGTTTCGCGCGGCGTTGCAGTTCGCGTTCTGGTGCTGCGCCGAACATATTCACAACTAAGATAGGAATAGTGGCTGTGTTGAATTCCTCAATAACGGGCTCGCGAGCTTCTTGAGGAAATTCGCCGCGGGCTTTATTTACTTTTTCAATGACGTCTTGGATAGCTTTGTCTTGGTCAAAGCTCGCATTAAACTCCAATGTCATGATGGCAAAGCTGTTACCTGCAATGCCGTCCATTTGCTTAAGCCCCTCCAGTGATTTGAGTTCGGCCTCCATTGGACGAATGAGCAAACGTTGAGAGTCTTCGGGCGATACGCCAGGCAGCACTACGCGCACATTGATGATAGGCACAGGAATGTCAGGTTCGGCATCAAGCGCAAGTTTACTAAGGCCTAGGAGCCCGCCAATCACAGCAAACAACATCAGGCCCATTGTCATGCGCCAATTACGAATGGCAAAACCGACAATGCGTTCCATTAGTTGGCGCTCATGCTCAGCTGCGAGGCTTCAGATACGGCCTCCACTTTTGTGCCAACGCTGACGAAGTCTTGGCCTTGTACTATGATACGCGCAGTCCCTGGGAGACCTGTAACCCAGAGGCCATTATCGCTTTCATCTACCGTCGTGGTAAGCGCAAATTGCACGACGTTTTCATCCGAGAGATAACGTACACCGACTTCTCCGTTTTCGTTAAGCGACATAACGCGGCCTGGCACAAGATGGGCGTCAATTTCGCCCGCTTTAAGCGTGACAGTTGAAGTTATCCCCGCGCGCAATTGCATTTTGTGATTGGGTATCTCGATTTCTGTGCGAAACGTGCGTGTCATATTATTGGCGCGCGCCTCAATAAACCGGACTTTCCCGATTAGCTCTTCACCAGTCGCGAGTTTAATCTCGGCAGGTGAGTCTTTGGAGACGGCGGCGAGTTGGCTCTCTGACAAATCGACAACGACGAGAAGCGGATTAAGCTCAAGCAGCAATCCGCAGGGCTGTCCAGGCGCGAGAAAGTCACCGACCTCTGCAAGTTGGCGTTCATACATGCCCCCAAAAGGCGCGCGCATATTCACGTTATCAAGCTCAATTTCCGCTGACTTTACAGCGGCGCGCGCGCCGTCCAGTTGGGCACGTAAGTTGGCGAGCTGAATTTTAGATCGGTAGCCTTTATCAACAAGGGTTTGGGTTGAGCGCAAATCAAATTCTGCCGAGGCGAGGGCGGCTTTAGCTTGGTCGAGCATAGCTTGGCGCGCGTCTACATCTTGCTGACATAGAAGCTGACCCTTTGCGACCCGACTGCCCTCACGTGTGGGTGTGCGCGCTATGATGCCAGCGGTCTCTGCTTTGACGCTAACCTCGCGGTTGGCTTCCGTGCGGCCATAAAGACGGTAGCGATTTTCATGGGACTGAATATCGACGGTGCGGTAGACCACTTTGGGCAGGGCTTTTTGTTCGCTATGTATAGGCGTTTTCGCGCCTTCGTTGTCTGAGCTGCTATTTGCCCAAAACCACAAGCCAATGATTAAAACGGCAAGGCCCGCAATGACATATGAAGCATTAAATTTCATGGCGTTGATACGTCCAATTCAGCGCAAGAGTTTCTCGCATTCACGATTTCGGTTTAAGCGCTTAACCCGAAGGTGCAAGCGTCAAATTGGTCTATGCGCCCAACGTTTTTGCATATGTCCAAGGTTTCATCACTGCGCCATGTGGGCAGATCGCCTTACGGTAGAGAGACGGCGTCTAACCTTGCAGCTTTGCTATGCGACAAAAAGTAGTTTTGTACGTCGAGTATGACCATGTCATTTATTTCGCCGTAGCGCCGCACGACTTTGCCCGTTCCGTCCATCAAAACATAATGCGGCACGGAAAAATTTGATGACACTGAATCTAGTCTTTTCACAAACCGTCCATCCGTATCTTGCAGTACGGGATAAGTGAGCCCTTTATTTTGTAAAAACTCAGCCGCAGAATTAAACCGCCCGTAACGCTCGCCGTAATGCACGGACAGAACTTTGACATAGGGATTAGATAGGCTATTTTCATAGAGTTTAGTAAATTTTGGGAGGCTCGGCATACACGGCGCGCACCATGTCGCCCACGCGTCCACGAAGACGGCTTTGCCTTTCAGTGAATCTGAGTTGAAGTTCCGGCCATCCGCATAATGCAATTCAAAAGGGTTTTTGTCCCAGTTATTGTCTGAGAAGTCTTGGTTTGGCGGCGCGATTGATAGTGTGTTTTTTTCGGCGTTACTTGCGACCGTAATTTGTGTTTGAGCCTCCGATTTTGCCCCGCCCAGTAACGCAAAAAGCGCAATCTGGATCACAAAAATATAACGCAAATATCCCACATCATCCTCAAGTTAACCTATCCGTCTTATGCCTAGAGACATGAGGCAGGGCAAGTTAGCTTCGCAGTTAATTTAGCCGCTTGCACATCTCGTCTTATTTCGGCAGATGAGCGATTATGTCCGCTACAATTACAGACTCTTTTCCGCCGTTTAAGCCACCGTTCTGGATGCGCTCGGCGATGGCGCAGACGATTTTGGCGTCGCAGAAGTTCCGAAAGTCTGGCACTCACCCTATGGAGCAGACCGCGGAAGAGCGTATTTTAAACTGTCGTGACGTCGAAGGGCAGCCTGTGCGTCTCATGGGGCAGTATTCTAGAGC
>CALLME010000279.1 GCA_938007945.1 uncultured Caulobacterales bacterium | reverse complement strand
GCGAAAAAAGGCACGCCCTCTCCCTTTTGGAACAAAATTTGCAAATTAGGCCCCATGACGAGATGAGAGCCTCCAATTTCTGGCTTGAGTCTCATTTTTGGACACTTATTGCTCTCTAGGGGACAGACCATGAAATATCTCTCGCTCACAGTGGCCGCTTCGGCCCTTCTTCTCGCGCCTGCAACGGCACATGCCCAACTCTTTGGTGGATTTGACAATAGTACCATTCTTGGCGGCCTTACAGGCGCAGGCATTGGTGGCGCAATCGGCTCTAACCTAGCTGGGTCTGGCAATCGCGATGAAGGCACAGCCATTGGCGCAGCCCTTGGCGGATTAGCGGGAGCCGCTTACGGCAATAGCCGCAGCAATTATTACGGCAACCCTTATGCAGGCTCATTTAACCCTGGTTTTTCAGGCAGCTCACTCCTCGGCACAGCGATTGGCGCAGGCATTGGCGGCGCAATCGGCTCTAACCTCGCAGGCAGCGGAGTGCGCCAAGAAGGCACAGCCATTGGCGCAGTGCTTGGCGGTCTCGCAGGTAACGCACTCACGTCGCGCTCACGCTATGGTAATTCTGGTTTTGGTGGAAACGCAGGCTTTGGTGCTCCAGCGTTTGGTGCGCCTGGTTTCGGTGCCCCTGCGTTTGGTGGCGGCTTCGTCCCACCGAGCTACGGTCCCGCTTTCCCACCTGTCGGCCTTCCACCTGTCGGATTACCGCCTATAGGTCTTCCACCGATGCCAGCGCCTCAATTTGGCGCGACCTTACCTCCCGTTCCGATGGGCGGAACATCATTAATTCCAGGCGGATTTGTTGAGGCAGGTACATTTGCAAACACAACAACTATTTTACCTCCTGCTATGCCTGCGCCGATACCAACATTTGTATCTGCGCCCGCACCAGCGCCTGTCTTCCAGCCCCTATCTAACGCCTTTACAGGCGTCACAGTCGCGGCCCCGAATGTCACGCTTGCTGGACCAAGCTATTCAGCACCGACTTATTCAAACTCAACACGTTATGGCGATTCAATCGGCTCAACTGTGACGCAGGATTACGTCGGCTCAACAGGCGTTGTTTATCAGCCTAAGCCGCTTGTATTACGGGGCATGTCTGCGCCAAAACGCCAAGTCGTCGTGATTGAGCGCGACCACTATACTTCAAGCCCGTCTGTGGTCTCTCACCACAGCCATGACCACGGCTATACATCTGCGCCCGCGCAGTCTGGTCCGTCTATCAACGCTGAAACAGTGAACATCAATTACGGTGATAACAGCCAAGTGGGCACAACAAGCTCAAACAACGGCTCAACAGTCGGTACAGGTCACGGCCACGGTTACACGACGCCTAGCTATGTTGCTCCCACATATGTCGCGCCGACAGTCTCGCATTCTGCGCGCTACTCAGCACCCGTCGCACCCGTCTTAAGAGGCTCTGTTAAGACTGGGTCATACAGCGTCGGTTCGACCTCTGTTCTTGGTGGATATGAGAGTAGCTCTGTCATTGCGCCTGCGAGCGCAGGTGCAGGCGGCGACTATTATATTGGCTCTGGCCAAACATTCCTCGCACCTGGCACGGCTGAAATTGCGGCAGATTGCGCGACCAGCACATTTGGCTGCGCAGGATCAGCTAGCAATTCACAAAGCTATCAGTGGACCTCTGCGCCGACTTACGAAGCACCGTCTTACGAAGCACCGTCTTATGACGGCTACAATCACGGTTACAGCCACAGCACCACATCGGGCGGGTATCGTTATTGCGACTCTGACGATGTCTATAATGATGACGGCGCGCTCCTCGTCGGTGGAAGCCCCGTCTGCCGCTAGAGGCACGCAAATTCTAAAATTTAGGCCCTCTTGCTCGCAAGGGGGCTTTTTTGTAACTGCATCCGCAATTTGCAACCCAAGCGATTCTCAGGCATAATATTGTTAAGAACCGGGGACGGGTTCGTTCTAACAACCCTATAGGAGAATGATATGAGCTTCAAAATTGGATTTACAACACTCGCAGCGATTGCCGTTATCGCTGTGCCCGTCGCGGCATCTGCCCATGACAATGGCTATTACCACTCGCACCAAAACCGCAGCAATTCTGACAACCAACTCGTTGGTGGCCTCATCGGTGCCGTCGCAGGTGGCGTCCTCGGCAGTCAAGTCGCAGGTAATGGCGCGCGCACAGAAGGCTCTGTCCTCGGCGCTGTCCTCGGCGGTGCAGCCGGCGCAGCTATCGCAGGTAGCGGTAACAATCGTGGCTACTCAAATGGTTATTACAATGGCGGTGGATATTACAACACAGGCACGGGCTATTATAATTCGGGCTATAACTCAGGCTATTACAGCCAGCCGACATATTACTCGCGACCAGTTTACTCGCGTCCTGTCTACTCGACGCCTGTCTATGCATCGCCCGTATATTATAACACGCGCCCCTATTACAGCGGCTATAGCCAGCCCCGTATAAGCATTTCGCTAAACTCTGGTTATGGCTATGGCTATAATAGAGGATATCGCAATCGCGGCTTTAATCGGGGATATCGCAAGCATCACCGTCGTCGTCACCACTAGGCAAAACCATAATTGATACACAGAACCGCCGCAGAAATGTGGCGGTTTTTTTTCTGCGTCAAACTTTCCTACGAAACATTAATGGAACACTTCTGTCCCCCAACCATTGCTTAGATGCAGTTTCAATAAGGAGTTAGATATGAAACAATTTATTATTCCCGCAATGATAGCGGCAAGTTTTATTGCTATGCCAGCCTCGGCACAAAGCAATGACGAACTCCTAGGCGCGGCGATTGGCGGAAGCCTTGGCGCCGTTGTTGGCGGAGAGCTAGACAATAAAGGCAGTAAGAAAGAAGGTCAGATTATTGGCGCGATTATCGGAGGCACGGC
>CALLME010000278.1 GCA_938007945.1 uncultured Caulobacterales bacterium | reverse complement strand
CAAAAATGTCGCCAAGCAAACCAATGTCGAGGTCATCGCTTGGCATGGCCGCTGCGAGGTCCATGCGCGTTTCTCGGCTCAAGATATTAAAGACATGCGCGCCGCTCACCCTGGCGTGACTGTGCTGGCCCATCCTGAATGTCCGCCTGAGGTTGTCGCTGAGTCAGATTTTACGGGCTCGACCAAAGCGATGTCGGATTATGTCTCTGATAATAAGCCTAAAAACGTCATCTTGCTGACCGAGTGTTCCATGTCAGATAACGTCGCCATGGAAAATCCGACTGTGGATTTTGTGCGCCCGTGTAACCTCTGCCCGCATATGAAACGCATCACGCTTGAAAATATATATGAGTGCCTGCGCAATGAGACCAATGAGGTGCTTGTACCAGAGGACATGAGAAAGCGCGCCTATAAAGCGGTGATGGATATGATCAACGTCAAGTTTGACCCCGTGAAAGGCCATTTTGATCCGAGCTTGCCCGAGGTGGATGTTAAAGTGATTTAGTGTGTTTTGCTTCACAAAACGCACAAGGAGGGCAGCAAACACACACACCCTTAGTGTGTGTTTGTGCGCCGCTCAAATTGAGAAATGAATTCCATCCCATGAAAAAGATAAACCTCACCGAAAAACTTTCCCTCTTCTCATCCCATTGGGACCCGAAAGTTGTGGCGAGCTATAACGACAACGACGTTATGGTCGTGAAATTCCAAGGCGAATACCCGTTCCACAAACACGATAATTCTGATGACTTCTTTCTTGTTATTGAAGGCGATGTCACCATGGACTATGAAGACCATGACAGCGTGAGTTTTGGTCCAGGGGAACTTGTCATTGTACCCGCAGGTGTTGTCCACCGCCCACGCGCCGAACATGCAGCCAAGGTCCTCCTCATTGAGCCCAAAGGCGAGCCAAATTCAGGCGATAGCGACCGCCCGCCAGCTCCTAAAGATAAGATTTAGCCTGCTTGTCGGGCCGCGTTTAACTTGCCATAAGGCCCTATTGGAGAGCGACTATGGCCTTAGGCGATTTACAAACGAAACGACTGCCAGCAGGTGCTGTCCTTGTGATTGGCGCAGGTCTTGCGGGGCTTTATACGGCGCTAAAACTTGCGCCGCGCCAAGTCTTTGTGCTGACCTCTCGCCGCTCAAAAGAGGGCTCGGCAAGTGCATGGGCGCAGGGCGGCATTGCAGCGGCGCTCTCGACAGAAGACAGCCCCGAAAGTCACGCCAAAGATACGATTGCAGCAGGCGACGGCCTTGTTGATCCAGAGATTGCGAAAATACTCGCGACAGAAGGCCCTGCCCGTGTGCACGATCTTGAAGCGCTCGGCGTACCGTTTGACCGCAATGATAAAGGCGAGCTTTATCTCTCGCTTGAAGCCGCGCATAGCCTGCCCCGCGTCGCCCGCGTCAAAGGCGACACCGCAGGCGCAGAAATTATCAACATCATGGTCGAGCAAACCCGCGCCGCAGACCACGTCACAGGACTGATTGGCTGGCGCGCAGAAAGTTTGCTCACGGATAATAACGGCGCCGTCGCGGGCGCGCTTGCGCGTAATGACGAAGGAACGCTGCTCGGCATTGAAGCCGATATCACCATCATGGCGACGGGGGGCGTTGGCGGATTATTTGCCGTCACGACAAACCCGCGCACGGCCCGTGGTGATGCGCTGGGCATGGCGGCAGTTGTTGGAGCAAAACTGCGCGATATGGAATTTGTGCAGTTCCACCCCACTGCCATAGATATTGGCCGCGACCCTGCCCCGCTGGCCACCGAAGCGCTGCGGGGACACGGCGCAACACTCACCCGCTCCGACGGCGTGCGCTTTATGCCGCGATATCACCCTGAAGGGGAGCTTGCTCCGCGCGATGATGTGGCCCGCGCCATTTTTGCCGAGATTGAAGCAGGCCGCGTGCCTTACCTTGATTGCCGTCAAGCGGTCGGCGCACATTTCCCTGAAGAATTCCCGACAGTTTTTGAAAGCTGCATGAGCGCAGGCATTGACCCGCGCACCGCCCTCATCCCCGTTGCCCCTGCCGTACATTATCATATGGGCGGGCTATCTACTGATAGTTACGGCCAGACAAATCTCGACGGTCTGTTTGCGCTAGGTGAATGTAGCGCGACAGGCGTGCACGGCGCCAACCGTCTTGCGAGTAATTCGCTGCTTGAAGCCACCGTTTTTGGTGGGCGTGCCGCAGAATTCATCCTTGGAAATGAGTTTACAGAAAAACGCGCGGGCACAATACGTGTGCAGCCTTGGCTTTCTATGGGGCCAGAGGTCAGCCAACGCTTGCGCTCGGCCATGACCGCGAATTGCGGCGTGCGCCGGGATGCGGCTAAGCTTAATCAGCTTATTGCGCTAATCGACGAACTCATTGACCAAGTAGGCCGCGCGAACCCACTGATAGCCTCGCGTATGATAGCCGCAGGCGCGCTCGCGCGTGAAGAAAGTCGCGGGGGTCATTTCCGTGAAGATTTCCCCGCGCCAAAACCCGCCGCTGTTAGCAGTTATATGACCTATGATATGCTGGATTAATGGGCCGCATTATAGAATGCCTCATACTAGGCTTTACCCTAACAGCCTGCCAATCCGTCGACATTGAGCCAGCCCCATTTCAGCGCGCGCAACCCCAAGGTGATGCTGAAGTTGCTTTTGTCAAAGACAAGCTCAATGCCTTGCAAATACAGTCTATTGCGAAAAACCGAGAATATTGCGGTTATATTGGGCTAACCTCAGACGGGGACTTTATCGCCACGACGCCGCGCAAAGGCCGCAAAAGCTCCTGTCTGGCCAAAGAGGTCGATGATAGTTTTAGGCTCCTCGCCTCCTATCACACGCACGGCGCCTATACAGAAGGCTATGAAAGCGAGCTGCCATCCTCTGATGATTTAATGGCCGATATAGATGAAGGGATTGATGGTTATATCGCGACGCCGGGCGGACGCCTGTGGTTCAATGACACGCGCCAGCAAACAACCGCTTTGCTCTGCAGCGCAGAGTGCCTCACCGCCGATCCCAATTATGATGCTGCCGATATTCCAGATATT
>CALLME010000277.1 GCA_938007945.1 uncultured Caulobacterales bacterium | reverse complement strand
GAGTATTTTGTTGAGGAAGCGCGCAAGCAAGTTTTCAAACTCTACGGCGAAGACGAGCTATATGAGGGCGGGCTATCAATTCGCACGACGCTCGATACGAGCCTACAACTCGCGGCACGTAAAGCGCTTCGTAAGGGGCTTGAGAGCTTTGACCGGCGGCGCGGGTACCGCGGTGCATTTGCGCGCATCGAAGATTTCGCGGATTGGAAAACCAAACTCAACGCAATCGACGCGCCCCAAGATATCGGGAGCTGGCGCGTCGCGCTCGTTATGTCTATCAAAGGTGATACGGCAAATCTCGGCTTCGCCGATAAGTTGACCCAGCCTGAAGAGGGTGATGATGTCACTGAAGATAACAAGCGCCTATCCAAAGGCCTGCTCCATTTGAAAGATGTGCAATGGGCGGGACAACCCACCGAGAGCGGACGTAATATTAAAGCGCCAAGCAAGATTACTGAGGTCGTGAATGTTGGCGATGTTATATTAGTTGACGCTCAGTCAAACACGAAAACTGAAACATACAATATCCGCCAAGTGCCTGAGGTGAATGGTGGTATCATCGCGATGGATCCGCATACGGGCCGTGTGCTCGCGCTTGTCGGCGGTTATAGTTTTGACCAAAGCCAATTTAACCGCGTCACACAAGCCTATCGTCAGCCCGGCTCTGCATTTAAGCCTTTCGTTTACGCCGCCGCGATGGATGAAGGCTATACGCCTGCCACGCAAGTGCTCGACTCGCCCTTTGTGGCTAAGCGTGACGATGCTGATGAGTGTCAGGCATTACTTGACGAGCAAGACGCGGAAAATGCTGTTGACGCTGATGCTGCCTCCACACCGGATCTCCGCCGCGCACAGAATAAACAGGTCAAGATCGACTCTGATGGAAATGTAGTTGAGGACGAAGATTGCGAGATTTTTTACAAGCCGAGCAATTATACCTCGGGTAAGTTTTACGGTTTACAGACTTTACGTTTCGGTCTGGAGAAATCCAAAAATGCTATGACGGTTCGTATGGCCAGTGATATCGGTATGCAACGTATCAAGCATTACGGTGAAGGCATGGGCATTTATGACGAAGTCAAACCAGAGCTTGCCTGGGCACTAGGTGCTGGTGAGACAACCCTCATGCGGATTGCAGGCGCCTATGGTGAGCTTGTGAACGGGGGTAAGAAGCTGACGCCAACAATTCTCGACCGCGTGCAAGACGGGCAGGGTAAAACGATTTATCGCCACGGCGAAAGCTGTGAGACATGCCAAATCGAAGAGTGGACGGGTGCACCGCCGCCTGCACTACCTGATATGCGCGAAACCGTTATGGATCCTGTGCTCGCCTATCAGGTGACCTACATGCTCAAAGGTGTGGTGGATAATGGGACAGGCCGCTCTATCTCAGTTCTTGGGCGTCCACTCGGTGGGAAAACGGGAACGACGAATGATTATAAAGATGCGTGGTTTATGGGCTTCTCGCCTGACCTCGTGACAGGCGTCTATGTCGGTTATGACACGCCTAAGCCTCTCGCAGGTGAGGCGGGCGGTACAGTCGCTGCGCCCATCTTCCGCGACTTTATGGAAGTGGCCCTGAAAGACAAACCTGTCGCGCCGTTCCGTATCCCAGAGGGCGTCACGCTTGTACCAGTGAATCGTACAACGGGTGAGCCGAGCTATATTGGTGCGCCAGACTTTATCCTTGAGGCCTTCCGCTCTGGCACAGAGCCGCGTTTGGGCGACCTTTCGAGCACTATCCGCGTCGGTGGCGGACGAGACAGCTTCTTCGGCGGTGGCGATTTTGCTGACTTTGGGGATGAGGCTGATGCTGACTTTGAGGGTGAGGCTGATGAGAGCAACGATAAGCCTGACGATGAAAAACCTACCGCGCCTAAGCCATTAAGAGAGGCGTCCGAAGACCTTGCGAATGAACGCGATGAAAATATCCCTGAGATGAAGATGCCAGAGGGCGCGGAGGAAAATATACCATCGGCAACAGAAGTTGACGCGCCTGTGCCTTCACGCGCGGTTACGCCGCCTAAGCCTAAGCCAGCGCCTGCGCCAGAGCCCAAAGCTGAGCCTGAGGAAGATGAGTTAGAAGACGGTCTTTACTAGGCGAGACTTACCTCTTTACTCTGCATAAAAGTGATATAAACCAACGCTATGCGTGCTGATGTTGAACATATGAAATCCGCCATTGAGCAGTCTATTGAACTGCTAAGGAGGCGTCTTTGACTGGGACGTATCTGAACGGCGTCTAGCTGAACTCAACGCCCTGTCGGAAACCCAAGACTTCTGGGACGACCCACAAAAAGCTCAAGTTTTGATGCAAGAGCGTGCGCGCCTTGACGGTGCGTTCACCGACATTAAAACGCTTGAAACTGATCTTGCGGACAACATTGAACTCGCTGAGCTCGCCGAAATGGACGGCGACGAAGAGCTATTATCGGAGGCGGTAAAAGCGCTAACTGCCTTACGCGATAAAGGTGCCAAAGCCGAAGTACAGGCGCTGCTCTCGGGAGAAGCCGATAGTAATGATGCTTTCGTCGAAATTCATCCCGGGGCTGGCGGAACTGAAGCCCAAGACTGGGCGGAAATGCTGCTGCGCATGTATACGCGCTGGGCGAATGCTCAGGGTTTTAAGGTCGAG
>CALLME010000276.1 GCA_938007945.1 uncultured Caulobacterales bacterium | reverse complement strand
GGCTGTGCGAGTACGAAATTCAGCGTTTTAGAAATAAATTCTCTTGCCTCTAAGACAGCTGGTGAAGGCCGTTTTGACGGATTAGAGTCAATTGCGAGCCGCAAAGGCTTGGGCGATTTTAAAAATGACAAGCAAACAGTGAACATTTTATTCCTACACGGCGTTGGCTGGGTAGAGAATAAAGATGATGCTCCCCTCGCAAACAGCTTTATCAAAGGCGTCGCGAACGCTTACGGTTTAGAAACAGATGAGAAGACGGTAAGCTCACTTTGCGGTCGGGATGAAATCGACGAAGATGTGGAGAGGAAAAACCACATATATATCACAGAGATAGACCCAAAAAGTTATGAACCCCTTCCAGGTAGTCAGCTTACGCTGGATAATCTTATCTGCATGGATAAACAGGTTTTGCCCGTCAATGACGGCCTTGAATATGTGATTTACCGCGTTTTTTGGGATGAGATTTTCTGGGACAGTTTACAAGTCGCTTATGTCGGCCAAGACGATTCTGTGGGTGAAAACAAATACCCTGCTTCCCTTCGCCGTAAGTATAATCGGTCTTTGAAAGACAAGCTGATCAACTTTGGTTTCTCAGACGCCGTTATGTATATGGGGCCTGCGGGAGAAGACATTCGCAACGCCATCCGTGGCGCCATGTGTTCAGCTGTGCTTGACGCTGCTGGTTATCCCCTTGTCTCGCAAGGGCCACGCACCAACTATAAAAGAATTTGCGAAACAGCATCTAATACATCAATTAACACCGCGCCTTTTGCTTTTATAACAGAGTCGCTCGGGTCAAAAATCAGCTATGATATCATGCGTGAAGCTATGACAGATAACGTGGAAAATGTGCATGACGACATTATAAAATCGAGTCAGGTATTTATGCTCGCGAACCAAATTCCTCTGCTGAGTTTGCAGGACTTACGCGAGAACAATCCTTTTCAAAACTCGAATTATGAAGATGGTGAACGCCCAACAATCATTGCATTTTCCGAGATAAATGACTTTTTGACTTACGAACTTGTGCCATTTTATGAGCAGCTCTTTAGCAAATCCACGCGCAAGTCTGGCAGTGAAATCGATACTTCTGACGCAAAAGACCGGCAATATATTGTCGACTTACTTGGCTTTAACATTGTTGATATGCGCGTCGAATTTGCGTCGCCACTCATTCCGTTTGTTAAGGGTTTTGTTGATCCACTTTTTGCGCATAATGGTCATGTCAGGCAGCCCGAAATCATGGAATATATTTTATGTGGCGCAGATGGACGTACACCCCGCAAAGAGGGCTGCAAGATCACGACGGGTTCCAATGTTAAATCGAAAAGCAAACCATGACATTACAAAGCATAGTGCCGTGGGCGCTCACCCTGACGGGGCCGAATAAGGCGATTTACGCTATCGGTGAAGCGCTCGGCTTTGATGATGTTATGGAAGCCCTCTCAATTTCGATATTCGAGGCAGAGACACGGGCGGCGGGCGACAGCCCAAATTCGGTTGTGCAAGCGCTTTACGAGACGCAGGCCGATGCGGAGAGCGCACTCTCTCGCCTCTCTGTGCGATCTGAGGTGAGCCATTCCATTGAACAACTCCCCGAAACAGATTGGGTGAGCCTGTCGCAGCAGGGACTACCCCCCGTCGAAGCAGGCCGGTTTTGGGTTTATGGCAGTCACGACGAAGACAGCATTCCCGAGACAGCTAAATTCCCCATTCGCGTGGATGCAGGTCTCGCCTTTGGCACAGGTCATCACGGCACGACTAAAGGCTGCCTCCTTATTTTTGATGCGCTGCTGGAGGAAGGTTTTGCGCCTAAAACTGTGCTCGATCTGGGGACGGGCGCAGGCACGCTGGCGATAGCAGCCGCGATGAGCCTGCCATCCTCAACAGATATCCTCGCGACCGATATCGACCACGACTCAGTTTTGGTGACGCAAGAAAACGCGCGTGTGAACGGCGTTGGCGAACGCCTCGACATTACCCAAGCTGACGGCTTTGAGTCTGATGTTTTTAAGGAACGCAGTTTTGAACTGATATTCGCAAATATCTTGGCAGGGCCTTTGATGGGCCTCGCGCCTGATATTGCGGCTGCACTCGCGCCAAAAGGCAAAGTCATATTATCAGGCATTATTGACGAAATGGCCGAGGCCGTGACGGAGGCTTTCACGGCTCAGGGTCTCTCTGTGACACCGCAACCGTCGCTTGAGGGGTGGACATCATTGCTGGCCGTGAAAAGCTAGCGCAATTTCTTGCTAATCGCGCCAAGTTTGTTAGTAAAGCGCGCAAAGATTGACCCCGCCAACCGCGACCACTGAAAAGCCATGCCATGAATTATCATTCTCTCAAAGACCCGCATGTCAAAGCCAGCTTTGGCGAGGCCCTGCTCGCCTCGCTTGCGCCTGATGGCGGGCTTTGGATGCCAGATAGCTTGCCGCGCTTTAACTCTGATGAGCTTGCAACACTCGGCGCGATGTCATTTGGCGACTGCGCCGCGAAACTCGCGCGCCATTTTGTCGATGACAGCTTCTCTGATGACGACCTGAAAGACATCTGCCGCGATGCTTA
>CALLME010000275.1 GCA_938007945.1 uncultured Caulobacterales bacterium | reverse complement strand
TCAGCGCTTGCCTATGCGTGGAATAATGCCCGCCGTATCGACGCGCATATTCGGCCAGGTCAGAACGGCGCGAAAGTCTACGAAATCGAAGGACCGCTCTTTTTTGGCTCTGCCGAAGGATTTGAGGAGCTATTTGATCCCATCAACGACCCTGATCTTGTTGTCGTCGATTTCGCCAAAAGCCGCGTCGTCGACCAATCCGCCCTGCAAGCCATTGAGGCATTGGCTGAAAGTTACATTGAGGCCGGCAAAACATTGCAGCTGCGTCACCTGTCTAAAGAAAGCCACCGCCTTCTAAATAAGGCTGGGCAGCTTATTGTCGAACGCGATGATGATCCTGATTACGGACTCGCTGTTGATTACAGTATTCGCACAGGGCGGCTCGGCGGGCACTAATTCTGCGAATTGGGGTGACGAATCCGCCCTGCGCTGTTACGCAAGACTATGCACGTCATTACTACTACATCTGAGCTAACTAAATTTTGCGACGCCGCGCATGAAAAAGACTTTATCTGTGTCGATACAGAGTTCATGCGCGAGAGCACATTTTATAGCCAGCTTTGCCTTATCCAAGCGGCGACAGATGATAGCGAAGTTATCATTGACCCGCTCGCGGACGGCATAGACCTCGCGCCGTTTAATGCGCTTTTAATGAACCCTGACATCACCAAAGTCATGCATGCTGCGCGGCAGGACATGGAAATCTTTTACATGATGTGTAAGGCCGTGCCTGCACCTGTTTTTGATACGCAGATTGCCGCCATGGCGCTAGGCTTTGGCGATAGCTGCGGATATATGGCGCTTGTAAAAGGCCGGCTGGATATCAATCTCGATAAAGGTGCGCGCTTCACCGATTGGTCGCGTCGTCCACTCTCAGAGAAACAACTGCATTACGCGATTGGAGATGTGACCCATTTACGTGATCTCTATCCGGGGATGATTTCTGAACTCACTGAGCGTGGTCGGCTAAAATGGGTGCTTGAAGAGATGGCCCCACAAATGGACGAAAGCCTTTATACATTCGAACCCGAAGATGCTTGGGCGCGCCTCAAGGTTCGTAATTATAAAAAGCCCTATCTCGCAGTGCTTAAAGCCGTTGCCGCGTGGCGTGAGCGTGAAGCCATTGCGCGCGACATTCCGCGCCGCCGTGTGATGAAGGATGATAGTCTTTATGATTTGGCGCTTAATAAGCCGACAGATGTTAAAGCTCTCGCTAAGCTGCGTTCGATTCCTCGCGGGTTTGAGCAATCGTCCAAGGCCTCTAGTTTAGTTGAGTCGATTGCATCAGCCATAGCCAATGCCGACAGCTACGCACCTGACGTTAAAAAACCGAAAAATCGCCCGCCCAATACAGGCGCAGCCGTTGAAATGCTTAAGACGTTACTCCGGCTTCGCACTGAATATGTCGACATCGCCCCGCGCCTTGTCGCTAATAATGCTGATATAGAACGCATAGCCGCCTTTGGCGAAGCAGCAGATGTCGCGGCACTGCACGGTTGGAGACGAGAGGTCTTTGGTGAAGACGCGCTGAAAATGCTTGCAGGGAAAATCGCGCTGCGCCTTGAAGGCAATGAGGTTGTCGCCGAGGATATATAATTGAGGACGGACTATGCCTCATCCTATCTATAATCGCCCATTTAGTTACGCGCCGCCAGCCACGCCGCTGTCCATCATCCATGAAGACGCTCAGATTGTTATAATTGATAAGCCGAGCGGGCTTCTTTCTGTGCCCGGAAAGTCAGAACCCGATTGCGTGGAAGCTAGACTGCAAGCGCGCGTTCCTGAGGTACTGACCGTCCACCGCCTTGATATGGCGACCTCTGGCATTATGGTCTTTGCAAAGACAGCTCATGCCCAACGCCATTTGGGTCTTCAATTTGAAAAACGCATGATGCGCAAAAGCTATCTCGCGCGTGTCTGGGGGCAAGTCGAAGTCGAAAGCGGGATAATCGATTTGCCTCTCATCTGCGATTGGCCGAACCGTCCACGCCAGATGGTGGATCACGCACGAGGGAAAAAGGCTGTTACAGATTGGGAAGTTGTCAGGCGCGAAGACGGCGCAACGCGGCTGGCCCTGTTTCCCCAAACAGGACGCTCACACCAACTGCGTGTGCATTGTCTTGAACTTGGCCATCCTATCATCGGGGATAGGCTCTACGCACCAGATGAAGCGTTTAACGCTGCACCACGCCTTCAATTACACGCTCATTCCCTCGCCCTGCGCCATCCTGACGGGGGTGAGTGGCACGAATTTGAAGCATCCTGCCCTTTTTAAGCTAGGCGCAATTCCCCTGATTAGGGAGAGAAAAATCTGATTTATCTCCCCTCAAAAGAGAAATTGGCACTCGCCTTGCATGTCTTCTCGTAACATTGATGAGGACATGAGATATGACTTACTCTTACACACGCCCCGCTAAGGGCAACCGTAATTTAAAAATCGCTGCCATTGGATTTGGGATTTTAGCCTTGGCCGTCACGGCTATGGCAATCACGGGACCAAAACACAAAGCGACCCCGCTCGCGACTCAGCCCATGGTTATAGATATGCCTACAACTGAGTCAAAAGCTGGCTTTGAAATCCCTGAAGCCCTCACTTACCGCGGCGTGGACAATGCTATTCGTGACTTCCAAATGGATAATGCCAAAATTGGACATAAGATGAAAGTCGCGATGAAATCAGACTCCAATCCTGTACGAAACTTTTTCATCGCGGTGGACCGTAAGTTCAGCCTGATGGCGATTTTGGTAGGCCTCGCCTTCCTCTTTACCATGGTGCATCTTGGATTTATCCGCACCAGCAAGGACGATCTCTCTAACTATTAGAGCTAAGCCCTTACATATAATCTGATTTTGAAGGCGTGAGGTTTTCGAGGAAAGTCTCCGCCGTTTTTAATATGTCCGCCTTCACGTCCGCGTCCATTTTATCAAGGTTGCGGTAAATCATACTCATGCGATTATTGCCGCGTAGCTTGTCTTCGTGGCGGTCAATGAAGTGCCAATAGAGACTGTTAAACGGGCACGCATTTTCGCCTACGCGCTCTTTGACGTTATATTTGCAACTCTTACAGTAATTGCTCATGCGGTTAATATAAGACCCGCTGCTGGCATAGGGTTTAGACCCAAGAAGCCCGCCATCCCCGAATTGGCTCATACCAAGGGTGTTTGGCAATTCGACCCATTCAAAAGCATCAATATAAACGGCCAGATACCATTTATGGACAAGTATTGGGTCAACGCCAATCAACATCGCGAAATTACCTGTCACCATAAGTCGCTGAATATGATGCGCGTAGGCATGTTCTTTCGTCTGACCCGTGGCCTCAGCCAAGCAGTGCATATCCGTCTCACCTGTCCAGTAAAAGTCAGGCAATTCGCGCGTGGCTTCTAGTGCATTACGCTCCAAATAGTCTGGCATAAACTCCCAATAAATGCCCCGCACATATTCGCGCCAGCCAATGATTTGGCGGATATAACCTTCGACAGCATTAAGTGGCGCGTCACCTTTTTCGTAAGCATCTTCGACGGCACGACATATCTCTAACGGGCCGAGCAGCCCAACATTGAGGTAAAGTGACAAAAGCGAATGATATAAAAACGGCTCCCCTGTCAGCATGGCGTCTTGATAATCGCCAAAACGCGGTAGCGCTTCTTTTATAAAATAATGGAGGCTCTCAAGCGCATGGGCGCGCGTCACGCCGTAAAAGAAATCCTCCACGTCACCGTAACGTGTCGGGAACTCTCGCTCGACCATAGCAATCACGTTTTGGGTCATCTCATCAGCTTCAACCCGTTTTGGCTTTGGCATGAAAAGGTCAGCTTTGGCGGGTTTGCGATTCTCTTTGTCAAAATTCCATTGCCCGCCGATAGGGTCAGCGCCGTCCATCAGGAACTCCGTTTTACGCCGCATTTCGCGGTAAAAATACTCCATTCGGAATTGCTTACGGTTCTCGGCCCAAGCTGAGAACTCTTCTTTCGTCGCGATAAACCGCGTGTCAGGCATGAGTGTGACCGGCACGCCTAGCTCAGCCTCCCAAGTCCTAGCCGCCTCTAAGACGCGGTATTCAGACGGCTCACATATACGAATTTGATCAGGGTTATAGCGCTTAACTGCGCGCGAAAGTTCTTTGGTGAATGTACCCGTGTTATCCGTGTCATCTAATTTAACATATTCAACTGTCCAACCTTGTCCGCGTAATTCTTCCGCGAAATGGCGCATGGCAGAAAAAAGGAAAATTAGTTTCTTGCGGTGATGCGGCACAGTCTCCGCCTCCCCACGTACTTCCATCATTAAAATAACGGCGTCCTCTGGCTCACTGATTTGCAGGGGCGGCAAATCAAGAGAGAGTTGATCAGCGAAGATGGGAATAAGAGTTGTCATAAGCTTATTACGATTGCGGCGCGTTTTCGTTCATCCTGCCACGCGTTTTGATAGTTTCATTTTCCATCTTAGCCTTGGCCTCCCACGTAGAGACTTCATGGCCCATAAAAAACCGAATCTGCCAAGCAAGATCTGCGCGACCTGCGGACGTCCATTTACCTGGCGTAAGAAATGGGAACGTGTGTGGGACGAGGTGCGCTACTGCTCTGTGCGTTGCAAGAAGGATAAATGATGTTTGAAAGTCTTGGACAAAATTTGCGAGTGGTCATAGTCGGCGCTAGCGGTGGCATCGGCGCAGCCCTTGTTGAGCGCTGCGTATCGTCTGATCAGGTCGCGCGCGTGCATGCGCTCTCTCGCCAAGGCCGCTCTCACCCCTCGCCGAAAGTGTCAAACCTCACATTTGATTTCACCGATGAAGGCAGCATTGAAGCGGCCGCACAGGCCCTCGCTGAAGTTGGCCCGCTTGACGTGGTGATAGTCGCGACAGGGCTTTTACAAGGCGAAGGCATTGCACCAGAGAAGAATTTGCGTGCGCTCTCTCATAACGGATTTGAGACAAGTTTTATGATAAACACCATCGGCCCTGCAATGACAGCGCGCTATTTTTTGCCGCTCATGCGGCGTGACAGCAAAGCCGTGTTTGCCGCGCTGTCTGCGCGAGTAGGCAGTATTTCAGATAACCGTATTGGCGGGTGGTACGCTTACCGCAGTTCGAAAGCCGCACTGAACATGGTCATTAAAACGCTCTCGATTGAAATGGCGCGCCGTTTTAAAGACCTTGTGATTATTGGCTTGCATCCGGGCACCGTTGATACCTCCCTTTCTGCGCCGTTCCAAGGCAATGTCCCCGAAGGCAAGCTCTTCACCCCTAATTACAGCGCAGAAAAACTGCTCGCCGTTATAGATCAAGTCAAGTCCGAGGATAGCGGAAATCTGCTCGATTGGGCGGGCAAGACCGTCACGCCATAAGCCCTTAAAACAAATCAGGCTCGTCCCACTTTTTCATGTGGCGCGCGGCATAGGCTTTGGTGATATCAGCCTTATCCGATTGTGCTTGAGTTTCAAGATTTTGTACAACGGCCTGCAAGGCGGGCACAGTACGGGCGGTTCGCGAAACAATATAGAGCACAACATCACGCGACACATCGCGCCCAAAACCTTGGAAGAGTTGTCGCGTTATCCCTTCTAAGACGCTGTCATCTGGCACGCTGATTTGCATAGTCGGCGTGTTTTTAAGACGTGAGCGTAAGTCAGGGAGACGCGTACCCCATTTTGAAGGCAGCGTTGGTGCCGCAAGCAACAGTGCGTCACACTCCCCCGTCAGCGCGCGGTTCATCTGCGCAAAGAGTTGCGCTTCGTCGGCCAATTGCGCGTTGTCGATAAAGTCGTAGCGCTCATTTTGTGCTACGAAAGCCGTGCCCAAATGAGTTTTACCAACACCCGCTTCGCCAACTAAAAGCAGTATAGGCGCAGGCCATTGCTCGGGCGATTTCAGGTGCTCAATCAAAGCCGTATTGTCTTCCGAGCTTAAAAAACGCGCGAAAGTGAACTCGGCCTTGGGCGCAAGATTTAAGGGGATTTGTGATGAGGACGGAGGTCTGACCATGCGCCGTGTTTAACGCATAGCCTATTTATCGGCTATAGCCGTTACGCGCGAAATATGTGCCTATTTCTGGATCAGAGGTAACTTTTACGCCTTTAAACTTAAGTTCATTGGCGAGACGGCCGAGGTCACCCACCGTCAATGTCATCATCGCGCCGTCCTTTGTCAGTGCATCGAGACGCGCATCTGTGATTTGAGCTGAACCATTGATGGCCTCTTGCAGGCGGAGCCAGTCTTCATGCGAGTTGTAAAGCACAGACACGATCATCGTCTGCGCATTGGCTGCTATATTAACAGACGCCTCTTTCCACGCGCTCTCTAGACTATCAACCGACCGCGCCGCAGCGTCGAAAGCCGTCGCGCCCGACACGCTGCCGAGATTGGTTCTTGTATCCGTATCAATCGCGATATCGGTGAGTGAGACGCGGTAATTGCCTTGGCTGCCATTGGCTTGAGCAATAAGCACTTGGCGCACACCTGCGGCAGCGGCAACAGCCCGTATTGCGTTTTTATCACCTGACATAGCTTGTTGGGCTGTGATGAAGCCTGAGGCTTCAGGATTGCTGATGACGGGTGTCAGCGCATGGGCAAATCCACCTCGCGCCCAAGCCTCTGTCCACGCATTTTCAGCGTTTGGTGTCTCGCCGTTTAAAATTGGGATAACCAAGCGCTGACGTGTCTGTGTCGAAATCATATCAAGCCCGTTCGACTTGAGATAATCTTGCACGCGCTGCGGATTAAACGCGACGGTAATATCGCCGAGGTAGCGCCGCGCGGAGCGTTTTTCATTACCGATTTTCTGCCCCCGAATTAGTGAGCGCGCTGTCTCAATTGTCATCGGCGGCAGATTCGCATTCATCAACGCGCTATCAAGCGTGAGGCGTTTAATGAGGATTTCCGCTGTACGGATTTGGCCTTGCTCTGTCGCTGCAATTTGTGCCTCAATGGCCGTGTCGCCTGTTGCATCAACAGGGATGCCGGCGACTGTAAAAGGATCAGCCGCCTGAGCGAGTGTCGCAAAGTTGAGGATAAAAAATGCGAAAACAAAAGAGAAAATTCGTGTCATAAGAGTATGTCTATACCGCTTTGATTGGCTCGCAAAGTGGATTTCGCGGCAATTACTGTATATTGTGCACCCCGTAAGGGGCTCAGCATGAGTCTCTACTTGCACCGAGTCGGTTTTTAGGCTTTGAAGCGGAAAGTTTAAGGCCATGATAGAGACAGCTATGACCGAGACCACGAAACCCACAGACGGGCTCACCTATGCAGACGCAGGCGTAGATATTGACGCAGGCGACGCCCTTATTAACCGCATCAAGCCTTTCGCCAAAGCTACACGTCGCCCAGGGGCGGACGCAGCCCTTGGAGGATTTGGTGGGGCGTTTGATCTCAAAGCTGCAGGCTATAACGACCCCATACTGATTTCTGGCACAGATGGCGTTGGTACAAAATTACGCATCGCAATCGACACGGGCAAACTGGATACGGTGGGGATTGATCTTGTGGCCATGTGCGTAAATGACGTGCTCGCCCAAGGCGCAGAACCGCTCTTCTTCCTCGACTATTTTGCAACAGGTAAATTGGAAACAGATAAAGCCGCTGCCGTCATCAAAGGTATTGCGGAAGGCTGTCGTATTTCAGGATGCGCCCTCATTGGCGGCGAGACGGCTGAGATGCCAGGCATGTATGAGGGCGATGATTTCGACCTGGCGGGTTTTGTCGTCGGTGCGGTTGAGCGCAACGCTGTCATGCCGCATTTGGACGCCATGCTAGCTGGCGATACGCTGATTGCGGTTGCCTCCTCTGGGCCGCACTCTAATGGTTATTCGCTTATCCGCAAAGTTGTGGGGCGTTCGGGCCTTGCGTGGGATGCACCCGCCCCGTTTGATGAGACGAAGACCCTCGCCGAAGCGTTGCTCGAGCCGACACGCATTTACATTAAATCGCTTTTGCCGATTATTAAGGCTGGCAACGTTAAGGGCCTCGCACATATCACGGGCGGCGGCTTGACTGAGAACACACCCCGTATGCTGCCAGACCATTTGAAAGCTGACATAGATTTTGAAAGCTTTGAGCGCCCCGCTATATTTACATGGCTGCAAGAGACTGGCGGTATTGCCGAGGCGGAACTACGCCGTGCGTTTAATTGCGGTGTTGGGCTTGTCCTTGCTGTTGACCCTGCAAAAGCAGACGGCGTTTTAACAGCTCTGAATGCGGCGGGCGAAACAGCTTGGGCCATTGGTGCGCTATCTAATGCCTAAACAGGCGATACGCGTGAAGACCGCCGTTCTAATTTCTGGGCGCGGGTCAAATATGGTCTCGCTTGCCAAAGCTGCGAAGGCAGATGACTTCCCGGCGCGTATTACGCTTGTAATATCGAACCGCCCTGACGCGGCAGGATTAGAGAGAGCCAAAGCACTCGGAATACAAACTCTCACAATTGATCATACCGCTTTCCATACACGACGAGCATTTGAAAAAGCGCTAGACGCTGTTCTGCGTGAAGCGGACATAGAACTTATCTGCTGTGCGGGATTTATGCGCATCCTCAGCGCCGCTTTTGTTCGCGGCTGGACAGGACGTATTCTGAATATCCACCCCTCGCTTCTGCCGAAATATAAGGGACTTCATACGCATCAACGCGCGATTGATGCAGGCGATAAACTTCACGGCGCGACAGTCCACCACGTCACGGCTGAGCTTGATGGCGGCGCAACTGTGGCGCAAACGCAGCTTGAAATTTTACCAGATGACACATCTGATAGCCTGTCTGCGCGCTTACTCCCCCTTGAACTTGCCCTCTATCCAGAGGCTCTCAAAAAGGTCGCGTTCCAACTGCAATCGGCTAAATCTTAGTCTCTTGTTAAATATATACTTCAAATAAATCTAAGCAATTTATCTCTATGACATTCCTCAAAGCCCCGTGGGAGAGGCTTATTGAAGGATGGTAAAATGTCAAAGTTTTTAAAACAAGGTGGTTTGTGGGCCCGTTATAAGAACGACACAAAAGGTAACTTTGCCCTTATTTGGGCATTTGGATTGACGGCGACACTTGTCTCTGTCGGTGCTGGGTTAGATTTAACGACAACGGCGCGTGTGACGACAACGTCGCAAGCTGCGGCTGATCAAGTCGCCCTAGCGTCAGCTGTGTTTTATTCAACTCATGAGCGTATGCCTGAGGATTCAGACGAAGGTTTTGTTGATAATCAAGTTTACCGCGCGGATGACGCTGGTTTTAACTTCCCTAATTCTGTCCATGGCGGCAATCGTCGCGTGAGAATTCGAGCAAATTACGATGAAGACGCTGGCGTCGTTGATGTCACGGTCAGTGGGCGTGTCAGAACGAATTTCATGGGCATGTTTAGTCGTAAATACCGCACTATCCCGTTTTCAAGCACAGCACGCGCGAATTTCCGTGAGCTTGCAATCAAAAACCCTGCGTCTATTACGCTCGTACTTGATAACTCTGGGTCAATGTCATGGGACGATAAACCGGCTGAGTGTGAGCGGGTTTGGGTCAATTATGGGAGTTGGGGAGGTCGCTACGAAACACGTTGCGTAAGTCCTGATGATGCGGAGCGCCGTATTGACGGCCTGACTACCAGTGTCGAAAACTTTATGGATACAATTGACGGCTTTGTCGGACCTCAGGCTGTGACGGGCCAGCGCGTCTTACGCACAGGCATGATCCCTTATGACGATTCGATCATCTCTATTCGCCAAGTTGAAATGCAATGGGGTGTCATTTCTGATAATGCTATTAACCGTATGCGTCCGTCAGGTTCAACAAACTCTGCACCACCAATCGCCAGAGCTTGGGAGTGGTTACAAGATGAAAATGATGTTCACGAAGCTGAAACAGGTGAGGATAACCCGCTGCGCTATATGATCTTTATGACTGACGGCCAAAATTCCCAGACCCCTCAATGGTTCCAGAAAGATGGGACTAATTTTTGGCGAGGACGTTACTGTTGGTATCGTGGGGGCAGAAATTGTCGTTATTACTATGATACAAGTACCAGCCGTCCTGATTGGGGTTATGGAATGGATTGGGAAGAGGGGGAAAGAATTAGCCCGTCTGACCGCGATTCTAAAAACACTTGCGCGGCCATGAAAACTCAAGGCGTCCGTGTCTTTACCATCGGATTTGCTTTAGATCCTGGCAATTACATGACGAATTATCGGACGACGTTCAACAGTAATTCGTACAGGTCAGATCATCATCAAACAATCTCGACAGACACAACGAATGCTGCTTATGCGATGCTAGCAGATTGTGCGTCTGAACAAGGTGATTTTGTACGAGCCGAAGACGCAAGCTCACTCGACCATGCGTTTGAGATCATTGGCGAGACAATTGTGGAAGAAGTTATCCGCCTCAGCGAATAATATCCTTAACACGACAGACAATAAAAAAGGCTGGGTTACCCCAGCCTATTTTATTGCATATAACTAAACGTATTAGCCAACAATTTCAGCGTCTGTGAAGAAGAACTTTATTTCTTCAGCCGCTGTTTCTGGCGCGTCAGAGCCGTGCACTGTATTGGCGTCGATGCTCTCTGCAAATTCAGCGCGAATTGTGCCTGCGTCAGCTTCAGCAGGGTTCGTCGCACCCATAACTTCACGGTAACGCGCAATGGCATTTTCGCCTTCAAGAACCTGTACCACAACTGGGCCAGACATCATGAATTTTACAAGGTCGCCATAGAACGGACGCTCTTTGTGTACAGCGTAGAAACCGCCAGCTTGCTCTTCTGAAAGTTGGACGCGTTTTTGCGCCACAATGCGAAGACCTGCTTCTTCGATCTTGGCGTTGACTTTACCTGTGATGTTTCGCTTTGTCGCGTCAGGCTTGATGATAGAGAATGTACGTTGCACGGCCATGGGAGACTCCTATTGTGGCGTTAGCGTTTGATTTGGCCGCTCTATAGACCCGACTTGACCCAATGTGAAGCCGTGATACTCACTTCTTGTGCTGCATATTAATGACCTAACATATCGCATTGAAGGCCGCCTGCTTTTTGACCAAGCGACACTCGCGATTAGTGAGGGTCAGAAGGTCGGCTTGGTCGGGCGCAACGGCACAGGCAAATCCACTTTATTTGAACTCATTAAGGGCAATCTTTCGCCAGAAGACGGATCTATCAACATTCGCAAAGGCGCAAAACTTGGTGCTGTGGATCAAGAAGTGCCCTCTGGCCCAGAGAGCCTTATCGCCACAGTTCTTGCGGCTGACACAGAACGCAGCACCCTGCTCGCAGAATCAGAGACAGCATCAAACCCTATGCGCATTGCCGCGATTCATACGCGCCTCGCAGATATCGAAGCCTATAGCGCAGAAGCGCGCGCCGCGATTATTCTCTCCGGGCTAGGATTTGATGCAGAAGACCAACTCAAGCCCTGTTCAGACTTTAGTGGTGGGTGGCGCATGCGAGTCGCCCTCGCCGCCATGCTATTCGCGCAACCAGACATTTTGCTGCTGGATGAGCCAACAAATTATCTGGATGTGGAAGGGGCCGTTTGGCTCGAACAACATATACGGAATTATTCTGGCACCTGTTTTATCATCTCTCACGACCGCGATTTTCTCAACTCCGCTGTTACCCATATCGCTCATCTACGCGAAGGCAAACTGTTCAGCTATAGCGGCGGCTATGACAATTTTGAGCGTCAACTCGCCGAGCAAATTCGCCTCAACATGGCCCTGCGCGCCAAACAAGATGATGAGCGCCGCCATCTAGAAAGCTTCGTCACGCGGTTTCGCGCCAAAGCCAATAAAGCCAAGCAGGCCCAGTCTCGTATTAAACGGCTAGAGAAAATGGTGCCTGTCTCAACCATTGTCTCAGACCCCATCGCGCCCATCAAGCTTGAAGGGCCAGAACGCCACCTCTCTCCACCCATGGTGCGCTTTGACAATGTTCAACTCGGATATATCGAAGATATCCCCGTCCTTAAACGCCTCAACTTGCGCATTGATCCTGATGACCGTATCGGGCTGTTGGGGAAGAACGGCGAAGGTAAATCAACATTTGCAAAAGGCATATTGGGGCACCTTGAAGCGCAGGACGGCTTTATTAAACGCCATAAACGGCTCGAAATTGGCTATTTCGCGCAGCACCAAATTGATGCGCTCAACCCACTTGAGAGTGCCTATGACCATATCAGAGAGCTTATGCCTGAGGCGACGGAAGCGCAGCGGCGCGCGCGGCTCGCGAGCTTTGGTCTAGGCGAGAAGAACAGCGAAACGCCAGCAGGTGATTTATCGGGCGGTGAGAAAGCGCGGCTGCTGTTTTCACTTATCGGGTTTAATGCCCCTCACCTGCTTGTGCTCGATGAGCCTGCCAACCATCTCGACATGGATAGTCGCGCTGAACTCATTAAATCGCTCAACGCTTATTCGGGCGCGGTTCTGATAATTAGCCACGACAGAAACCTTCTCGAGTCAGTCGTAGACCGTCTTTGGGTCGTCAGAAACGGCACAATTGACACTTACGATGGCAGCCTAGAGGACTATCGCCGGGAACAACTCGAGACAGACCGCAGCACCAATCGCGACAAAAACAAGCCAGTTTCTGAGGCCAAGCAATCACGTAAAAACGCGGCTGACGCCCGCAAACGCGTCGCCCCGCTTAAGCGCAAGGTCGAGACGATTGAAGCCAAGCTCGCAAAGCTTAAAACCGAAATGGCAAGGATAGACCGCGAGTTAAGTGTTACTGACCTGTTTACCATAAACCCTGAGAAAGCTGTCGCGCTTGGCAAAAGCCGTGTATCTTGTGAAAAGTTGGTGGAAGCCCTCGAAGATGATTGGCTCATAGCTCTGGAAGGCTATGAGCAGGCAAAAAAATCGGAGGGGCTTTAGGGGGTGTAATTTGCGTGGGCTGCGCATCATTGTGGGATGATAAAATGCTCAACAAACATACGTTAACGGACGAGTCCGTCTCAAACCTGATAGACATGATGATTTGGCTTTCGGCCCAATACGGCCCGCCTGTCAAACAAGCTGTACCCAAAATTCTTAACCCTGACCTTGCTTTGCATAAACGCTGTTGGGGCGAAGATGACCCGCGCACTATGTTT
>CALLME010000274.1 GCA_938007945.1 uncultured Caulobacterales bacterium | reverse complement strand
TTCGAGCTTTACCGTATCAAAATCAAATTTGTCGCCTGCAATGGAGAGATATTTATCAATGCCGTAATCGCTGCGCTTTATCTCGCCGCGGGCTTCAAAACCAACGGTATATTTGCGAGTCAGCGGATTGGTCAGCCCAGCGAGAAATTCTACATCAAAAGTCACGGGCTGAGTAATCCCGCGTAGCGTCAATTGCCCGCTCGCCTTACCCGTATTTCCGCCCGTCACAGTCACACTATCTAGCACAAACAGTGCTTCAGGATGCGCTCCACTATCAAGCCATTCTTCACCAATGAGTTTTTTCGCGAAGCTCTCATTATTCACATCAAGGCTCGCCGTTTGCACAACAGCGCGAAGCTTGGCAGACGTTGGATTATCGGCGTCAAAGCTCAGCGTCGCGTCAAAGTCATTGAACCGCCCGACATAGCTTGAGACGCCGAAATGACTGATGCGCACAAGCAGCGCCGCGTGGGTTTTGTCTAGCGTGTAGTCTCCAGTTGTGAAGGCTGCGGTCGCATCTGTTTTGGGCACAGGCGTAAGTGTTGAGCATGACGCGAGGGCCAGTGTCGCGGCGATTAAAACTGATTTCATGCTCATAGACTGGCCTTTAAAAATGGGGGTATCCTTAAAAATGGGTATATCCTTGCGAAGCGATAGGAATGGAGTCATCGGCATAATCACAAACTTTGACGCCCGTCCCGTCCTCTGTATAGCCAATCCGCGTCATAGGCACATCAAGTTCGCGCGAGGCGTGGGTGATGAGGTCGCGCTGCGCTGGCGGAGCGGTGAAGACAATTTCGTAATCGTCCCCTGCTGTGATGAGTTGAATTTTCGCGGCAAGCCTATCTGCCTGCCCATCCGCCCAAATAAATGTGCCTGTGGTGAAAGGAATAGCGGGCAATTTGAGCACCACGCCGACGCCACTTGCTCCACCTATATGGCCTGCATCCGCGACGAGACCATCGGATACATCCGCCGCCGCGCTTGCCACTTTACGCAAAAGCCCGCCAATTTTAAGGCGAGGTTCGGGGCGCAAATAAGCCTCCTCCCACCGCCAGAGGGCCTCACCTGTTGGAGGTGGGTCAATGCGCTGTGAGAGCATATGTTTCAGCCCCATAAAGCCTTCGCCAATATGGCCGCTAACCCAGACATCCTCACCGACACGCGCGCCGCTGCGCAGTACCATTTGCCCTGTCGGGACTTTGCCAATGAGCGTCGCCGTCACCACCATCGGGCCAGAGGTTTTAACCGTGTCGCCGCCGTAAAGTTTAAGCGGCGCAAAGGCTTCCTGCACTGCGCCGAGGCCTTTGGCAAAAGCCGCCATCATCGCCGCGTCCATTGCGGGCGGTATGGCGAGCGAGAGCATATAGCCCATAGGCAACGCACCTTTGGCTGCGAGATCGGAGAGGTTAGTGCGCAGCAAACGCTCCGCCACATCCGCGCCGTACATACCATTTGGAAAGTGCACGCCCTCAACGAGGGTGTCTTTGGTGAGAACAAGGTCATGCCCCGCAGGTGGGGTTAGCCGCGCCGCATCATCGGTCAAGCCAAGACCCTCAGGGCCAGCCAAGGGCGCAAGGTGGTCGCGAATGAAGTCGAATTCTGTCATGCCTTAAGGTTAAAGCCAACAACAGTCATATCAACCCAAACTCTGCCTTGCGTACATGCTTGGCGAGTTTCTCTAGTGCGCCGTTCACGAACCCTGGCTCTTTGCCGTCGTCAAAAAAATCTGACGCGATAGAGACATATTCGTCAATCACCACAAGCGCAGGCACGTCGGGGCGTTTGATGACTTCATAGCTACCCGCGCGCATGATGGCGCGGAGCGTTGAGTCGAGACGTTTGAGCGACCATTTCGCCGAAAGATGATCTGAGACAGCGGCGTCAATTTCGACTTGGTTGTGGACCACGCCTTCGACGATATCACTGAAAAAGTCTTCATCGGCTTCGACCATGCCCGCTTCGCCTTTGTGACCGAAACGATGGTCACGGAATTGGCGAATAACAGGTTTGTCGCCCTCACCCGACATATCCATCTGGTAAAGCGCTTGCACAGCCGCAAGACGTGCCGCGCGGCGGCGCACAGGTAGCGGGCTTTGGACGATATCTTCGTCCTCGACATGTTCGATGTCCGGTATTTCGGTCACGCGTCAGCCCGCAACTCTTTGCGGATGGCAATCATTTCAAGTACGGCAGACGCCGCGAAACCACCTTTGTCTTTTTCACTCATTTTTGCACGCGCCCAAGCCTGCTTTTCATTCTCGACCGTGATGATGCCGTTCCCGATTGCGAGTTGCTTATCTACGGCCAGATCCATTAGCGCGCGTGCGCTTTCTTCGCAGACATAATCGTAATGCGTGGTCTCGCCGCGTATGACGCAGCCGAGCGCAACATATCCATCAAAGCCCGACCCTGCGGCTTCGGCATAGCTGATGACGTGTGGAATTTCGAGCGCGCCCGGCACTGTCACTTGGCTGTATTCCACATTAGCCTCTTTGAGTTTTGCGAGTGCACCCTCGAGTAAGCCGTCAGAAATCGCTTCGTAATAACGCGCTTCGATAATCAGAATTTTGGTCATTATTTTTTCCCGCTAATGAGCGGCGTAATCCCCGCAAGTGAAAGACCGTAGCTTTCAAGCCCAATGAGCTTTGGCATTGTACTCGTTATTAAAGTCATTGCGCCAACGCCTTGATGGGCGAGCATTTGCGCGCCCACGCCATATTCGCGAATGTTTTGTTCTTTGCGATCAATCACCTTGCCTTTATGAGCGCCGAGACGTTCTAACAGCGTATCAATGGACCCTTCGCGAATGAGGATAAGCACAGAATGCCCATCATGGGCAGCAAGCTGTTTCATCGCGTCCCAAATAAGACCTGAACGCGGGCTTTCCTCGTACAGGATATCGCCCGCGAAATCGACTTTGTGGACACGCACAAGCGAGGGCTTATCCGCCTCTGGCGCGCCTTTGGACAGGGCGACGTGCTCTTTGCCGTCAAGGAAATTACGGTAGACATGAATTTTAAACGCATCGCCATTTTGCGAGGTAAAATCAGATGTCGCGATGTGGCGTACAAAATGGTCACGCTCCATGCGGTAGGCCACAAGGCTTTCAATAGTGCCAATTTTTAGGCCGTGGAACTGCGCATATTTCACA
>CALLME010000273.1 GCA_938007945.1 uncultured Caulobacterales bacterium | reverse complement strand
AAGAACGTGCAGCGGCTTAAGTCAACACACTACATTCTCGCAAATCGAACTGAACTAAAAACTAAAGGAAACTAAAATGGCTGATGTAAAAAAGCTAGCTGATGAGCTGATGGGTCTAACTATCCTCGAAGCAAAAGAACTCAACGACATTCTCGAAGAAAATGGCATCAAAGCCGCAGCTGCTGTGGCTGTTGCTGGTCCTGCCGCAGGCGGCGAAGCTGCTGCTGAAGCAAAAGACGAGTTTGACGTTGTCATGACATCTTTCGGCGGCAACAAAATTGCTGTCATTAAAGAAGTTCGCGGCATCACAGGTCTTGGCCTCAAAGAAGCTAAAGACCTTGTCGAAGGCGCACCGAAGGCCGTCAAAGAAGGCGTCCCAACAGCTGAAGCTGAAGACATCAAAGCGAAGCTGGAAGCAGCTGGCGCGACTGTCGAGCTTAAGTAGGTTTTACCTATTCTCTGGCGGCTCGCATGTGTGGGCCGCCAGATATCCTGATTTATCAGGCCCCCAATTGTGATGAGGTCAAATTCACAACTGCCCGCCGCAGTCTAAACGGCTAAACAGATTTATTCGGACGTCGGGCTGATCACCCCCGTCTTGGAAAACGGAAAGGTGTCTTTAATGTCGCTTTCATTCACTGGTAAAAAACGTATTCGCAAAAGCTTTGGCCGAATCCCAGAAGTGGTTCGCATGCCTAACCTCATCGAGGTGCAAAAAAGCTCTTATAACCAATTCTTGCAAAAAGATGTCGCCAAAGAAGACCGCGGTGATGCAGGGCTGAACGGTGTATTCCATTCTGTCTTCCCTGTGCGCGATTTCTCTGACCGTGCCGTGCTGGAATATGTAAGTTTTGAGTTTGAGCCGCCAAAATTTGACGAAGAAGAGTGTCAGCAGCGCGATATTACCTTCGCAGCGCCGCTCAAGGTCAAAATGCGCCTCGTCGTCTTTGATATTGACGACGATACAGGTGCGCGGAGCGTGAAAGACATCAAAGAGCAAGACGTCTATATGGGCGATATTCCGCTCATGACCGACAAAGGTACGTTCATCATCAACGGTACTGAGCGCGTTATCGTGTCTCAAATGCACCGCTCACCTGGCGTGTTTTTTGACCACGATAAAGGCAAGTCGCACAGCTCAGGCAAGTTCTTGTTCTCGGCGCGTATTATTCCGTATCGCGGCTCCTGGCTTGATTTTGAATTTGATGCCAAAGACATTCTTTATGCGCGGATTGATCGCCGCCGTAAGCTGCCTGCCACGACAGTGCTCTACGCGCTTGGCATGAGCAAAGAAGACATTCTGGCCGAATATTACAACCAGATTGCGTATAAATATGACAAGAAGAAAAACGGTTGGACACTTCCGTTTAACGCTGAGGATTACCGCGGCGCAAAGCTGACGTCTGATTTGATTGACGCCAAGACGGGTGAAGTCGCAGCGCCTGAAGGCCGCAAGCTCACAAAACGCGGCGCGAAGAAACTCGCCGACGAGGGTCTTAAGTCTATCCTTATCACTAATGAAGGTCTGGCTGAGCGTTACGCAGCGGAAGACATTGTCAACACCTCGACAGGTCAGATCTACGCCGAAGCGGGTGATGAGCTGACGCCTGAAAATATCGAGCTGATTATCGAAGCGGGTATTACAGAGCTTTCTGTTCTGAACATTGACAATATCAATGTCGGCCCGTTCATTCGTAACACGCTGGCCGCTGATAAAAATGAGAGCCGCGACGGCGCGCTTGTCGATATCTACCGAGTCATGCGCCCAGGTGAGCCGCCGACAGAAGAAGCCGCAGAAGCGCTCTTCCATAGCCTCTTCTTTGATAAAGAGCGTTATGACCTGTCCGCCGTTGGCCGTGTAAAAATGAACGGTCGTCTTGACCAAGAATGTTCCGATGAAGAGCGCGTCCTTCGCAAAGAAGACCTGCTCGCCGTTGTTGATACGCTTGTGAAGCTCAAAGACGGTATCGGTACCGTTGACGATATTGATAACCTCGGTAACCGCCGTGTGCGCTCCGTTGGTGAGCTGATGGAAAACCAATACCGCATTGGTCTTTTGCGCATGGAGCGCGCCATCAAAGAGCGTATGAGCTCTGTCGACATTGAAACGGTCATGCCGCATGACCTTATCAACGCGAAACCTGCCGCAGCTGTTGTGCGAGAGTTCTTTGGTAGCTCACAGCTGTCACAGTTTATGGACCAAACAAATCCGCTATCTGAGATTACGCATAAGCGCCGCCTCTCAGCGCTTGGACCTGGTGGTTTGACACGTGAACGCGCAGGCTTTGAAGTCCGCGACGTGCACCCAACACACTATGGCCGTATCTGCCCGATTGAAACGCCAGAAGGCCCAAACATTGGTCTGATTAACTCGCTCGCGACACATGCGCGCGTGAATAAATACGGCTTTATCGAAAGCCCGTATCGCAAAATCGAAAATGGCAAGCTCACAGACGAAGTTGTCTATGTCTCTGCTATGGAAGAAGCCAAATATTCTGTCGCGCAGGCCAATGCCGCGATTACAGATAGAGGCGAATTGGCGGACGAGTTTGTGACGTGTCGTGTACGGGGCGACGTTGTCCCTGTACCACGCGAAGACGTGGATTTCATTGACGTCTCACCGAAACAACTTGTCTCTGTTGCGGCGGCGCTTATCCCATTCCTCGAAAATGATGATGCGAACCGCGCGCTTATGGGCTCAAACATGATGCGCCAAGCCGTGCCACTTCTTAAGGCCGAAGCGCCTTTGGTTGGCACAGGTATGGAATCTGTTGTGGCGCTCGATTCAGGCGCGACTGTAGCCGCCAAGCGGACAGGCATCGTTGAGCAAGTAGACGCGAAACGTATCGTGATCCGCGCGACGAAAGAAACCAACCTCGCAAAGTCGGGCGTTGATATCTATAACCTGCTCAAGTTCCAGCGGTCTAACCAGTCGACCTGTATTAACCAGCGTCCACTCGTGAAAGTTGGCGACCAGATTAAAGCTGGCGATATCATTGCAGATGGCCCGTCAACAGACCTCGGCGAGCTCGCGCTTGGCCGTAACGTGCTTGTGGCCTTTATGCCATGGAACGGCTTCAATTTTGAGGACTCAATCCTTATCTCAGAGCGTATCGTGACGGACGATGTTTACACATCTGTCCACCTCGAAGAGTTCTCTGTCATGGCCCGCGATACAAAGCTTGGGCCTGAGGAAATCACACGCGATATTCCAAATGTCGGTGAGGAAGCCCTGCGCAACCTTGACGAAGCGGGTATTGTGGCTGTCGGTGCCGAAGTCCA
>CALLME010000272.1 GCA_938007945.1 uncultured Caulobacterales bacterium | reverse complement strand
TGGCACAGTCGCACGTGAATATGTCGATGACCTTATCACTGAATTTGCGCAGGATAAAAACGTGCTGCTGCAAGGCTCTGTCAATCTTGTGGATATGGCCGAAGATAAACTCGCGGGTCGTGCTGTCGATCCGACGCGCATCAAAACTGAGCTAGCGCCCCTATTCGCAGGACGCGGCGGTGCCGATATTGACGCGGTCGTGCTCGCCTGTACGCACTTTCCACTTCTAAAAGATGAGCTAAAAGCGGCGGTAACACAAACTGTGCAGTGGATTGATAGCGGCGAAGCGATTGCGCGGCGCGTAGAAAGTTTGATGTCCCACCATAAGTCTGAAAAAAGCGCGCGAGAAGATATTGCATTTCTAATCGGGCCAAAGTCTTCGCCAGAGCGCGACGCGGCCTTTGCGCGATTTGGTTTTCAGCGCGTCATAGCGCTACTGCCGTCATAGGCAGCGCTTAATGCGTGAAATGGCGGTAGAGGAAATAAGCCGCGGCAACCAACGCAAAAACGCCAATCGTAAACAGCGCAAAATGCTCTTTCAGAAGTTTTTCGGCTTTCGCGCCAAATAATCTAACGCATCCCGCGACGAGGAAGAAACGCAGCGACCTCGCGAGCACACTTGCCGCGACAAAAACACCAAAGTTGATCTTAAGCGCGCCGCTCATAATCGTAATGACCTTATAGGGAAATGGCGTCAGCCCTGCTCCGAACACACCAAGCGCGCCATAGTCCAAAATCTTCCCGCGAAAGATTTCCATCTTCTCGGTTTTACCAAGCCGTTGCAAAATTGGCTCTGCAATGGCGTCAAAGAAGAACAACCCAATGAAATATCCCGCTATGCCGCCCAGCACAGAAAATATCGTCGCAATCAAAGCATAGCGCCACCACGCCTCTCGTTTGGCTTGTACCATTGGGATAAGCATTAAATCGGGCGGTATCGGGAAAAACGAGCTTTCAACGAAGCAAATGGCCGCAAAATATCGTTCGGCAAAGCGGTGACGCGCTAGCCGTTTAATACCCTCATACCACTCATCTAAAAACGCAAATGCACCAGTCATAACATGGTCTTACTGCTGAAAAATAAAGGCGGGATTAAGCCCGCCGTAAAAATATGAGTTGGAAAATACAAGTCTTTAATCACGGCAATAAATGCAAGGGCTATAGATTTAAAAATTTAAGACATCTATCACGCTTTAGTGAGAGACTTTCTTTTGACATCCCAAAACGGCACCCCTAATCGTGAGGGGTCACTTAGTTCTATTTTGCGGTTTATCTTGCGTTTTTTTCTCCCTTTATTTTTTGTCGTCGTCTCAACGCTCACGCTATCAGCGTGTAGTGCGCCAGAACGACTTTCTGTGTCAGGCTCTACAACGGTTTTGCCAGCCGTGAGTCGCGCGGCGGAAAGCTATAGCGAAAGTTCAGGCCAGCGCATCACCGTCAATGCAGGCGGGTCTGGCAGTGGGTTTAATCAACTCGCAGAAGGGCAAACCGATATTGGGATGATGTCGCGCGACATTACGAAGGGCGAACGTGCCCAATTCCCTAAGCTGACATTTAATACTCTTGCAGTCGGGCGTGACGCCGTTGCACCAGCGGTCTCCTCTGAAATTTATGACGCAGGCGTCACGGCGTTGACGTTGGATAAGATTGCAGAAATTTACCGTGGCGAGATAAAGAATTGGTCAGAGCTTGGCGGGCCAGATGTAGATATTTTTGTTATTGATAAAGAAGCCAGTTCGGGCACGCGCCAGACATTTATGGAGGTCGTCATGGGCAATTCCAAAGCGGATGCAGCGGGCGCAGATTTAGTTATAGGTTCAAACAATGAAGAACAAACCGCCCTTACCCAAAGCAATGCCGCTATTGGTATGTTATCGATAGCGTGGCTAAATGAGGATGTGAAGGGCTTGTCGGTTATCACTGAGAATGGAGCGCGAATTGCCCCAACGCTTGCGAGCGTAAAGAGCGGGCAATTCCCGATTGTGCGTGACCTCAACATTGTCGTGCGCGGAGATATTTCACCTGCCGCGCAAAGATTTGTCGACTATATTTTAAGCGAAGACGGTCAGACCCATGTGACCGCTTCGGGGTATATTCCCGTCAGATGATGACAGATGCTGCCGTCATAATGCCTAAGCGTTCCGTCAAATTTGACGGCATAAGAGCTTATGCACGACTGTCCATTCTCATTACGCTTTTAATTATCACGCTCATACTCGGTACACTTATCATTCAGAGTGGCCCTGCCATATTTGCAGCGTCTGAGAGCCTGTTCACCACCAATTGGAAACCGTCCGAAGGCGTTTACGGAATAGTGCCGATGGTGTTTGGGTCACTCTTTGTCATGTTGCTCGCCATGGCGATTGCCTTACCGATTGGCGGTTTTGCGGCGCTGGCCATCTCGCGCATTAAGAGCTTGCGCGCAAAACGAGCTTGGCGATCGGCACTTGAAATTCTCGCAGGCATTCCGTCCATTGTTTATGGACTCATCGGCGTGGCTTACGTCAGCTTGTGGGTCGCGGGTGCTTTTGATTTACAATCTGGCCGTATCATTCTGAGTGCAGGGCTTATCCTGTCCGTCATGATTTTACCGACCTTTTTGAGCCTATCAGAAGACGCCATTAGCACTGTGCCTGCTGCCTTCCGAGAAAATGCGCAAGCGCTCGGCCTGCATGATTATGAGGTTGAGCTTAACGTGATATTGCCCGCCGCCGCGCCCGCAATTGCGAGCGCTGCGCTTCTATCTTTGGGGCGCGCTCTCGGTGAGACTATGGCTGTCATGTTAGTGATTGGGTCGCTTGACCGCCTGCCAAGCCCGCTTTTTAATCCACTATCTTCAGGGCAAACGATTACGTCAAAGCTGGGGCGTGAGGTCGGTGAAAGCGCCTTTGGCTCCACCCATTTCAGCGTGCTCGTTTTGATGAGCCTGATACTCGTCGCGCTTACGATAGGGCTCACAATTTTGTCGCAACGCCTGTTTAAACAGGGCGCAAGCAGATGAGCCGCAGTGTAAAAAATCATATTTTCTCGGCGGTGACAAAGCTCGCGCTTTGTCTCTGCGCCGCTGTGCTCGGCTTTTTGCTTCTTTCCATTATGTGGCAAGGCGGCCGCGCAATTTCGCTTGATTTTATTCTCTCACCTGCGCGTGATTTTGGCACGTCTGGCGGGATTGTGTTTCAAATTTTGGGCAGTCTTTTACTTGTCGTCACAGCCGCCCTTATTGTGCTGCCTATTGCAGTCGGCACCGCAATTTACCGCGAATGTTATATGCAGCTCGCGCAAAATAAAGCGAGGCTCGACACTGTGCTTTATGCGCTCAATGCTATCCCCTCTATTAGTTACGGGATTTTCGGGCTTATCTTTTTTGTCAACATTCTCGGCACAGGACTGTCATGGTTTGTCGGAAGCCTTATCCTCGCCATGATGATGCTTCCCACGCTTACACTTGCGAGCCATGCCGCAATGCAAGCGTTACCAAAAAGCTACCGCGAGAATGCGCAAGCACTTGGCCTCAGCCAAGGGGAGATTATACGCCATGTCATCTTGCCACAATCAAGCGGTGGTATTGTCACGGGGCTGATGATTTCTCTCGCCCGCGCAATCGGCGAAACCGCTCCGATTATGTTTATCGCCACCGCTTTTTCAGGCGTGAGCTTGCCGCAAAGCCTGCTAGAACCTGTCGCGAGTTTGCCCACGCATATTCTCGCGCTCGCGCAACAATCTACAGATCCGCAAGCGCTGCAAAACGCTTGGGGTGCGAGCCTCGTGCTTGTCAGTTTCGTGGCCGCCTTTAGCGCACTCGCCTTTTACATCCGTCAAAAGTTCTCTCATCTAGGACAACGTTAATGCTACAAAACACTCACCTTCAAATCGTTTCTGACCAAACTGAGACTGCCGCTATTTCGATGAAGAATTTCAGCGCCTATTTTGGCGAGGCTTGTATTTTATCTGACGTATCTTTTGATGTGCCGTCCCGCGGTGTGACATGTTTGATCGGGCCGTCAGGGGCGGGGAAATCGACACTACTGCGGACACTTAACAGGATTAATGGGGAGACCCAAACCGCCTCATTTACGGGTGAGGTTGACGTGCTTGGCAAACCGCTAATTGAGGGTTATCCAGACGTCACGATACTCCGCCGCAAGGTTGGCATGGTTTTTCAATCGCCTTGCGTGTTCCCGCGCTCGATTTCTGAAAATGTCCTGTTTGGACGACGAGATAAAAAGCTTTCTAAGACAGAGAGACGCACGCTTGTAGAGACCTGCCTCAAAGATGCGGGGCTTTGGAGCGAAGTGTCCAAACGCCTTGATAAGCCTGCGCTGAACTTGTCTTTAGGACAGCAACAAAGGCTTTGTATCGCCCGCGCGCTCGCCATGACACCCGATATACTTCTGCTTGATGAGCCTACAGCCTCGGTTGATCCTGTGTCGGCGCGCGTCATCGAAGACCTGCTTACGCGGCTCTCATCAAAGATGACGATTGTAATGGTGACCCATAATATCGCGCAGACAAAACGTGTCGCCGACCACGTCGTCTTTCTCTGTGACGGTCAAATTGTCGAGGCGGGCGCGAAAACTGACATGTTCTCACGCCGTAGCTGTGATAAGACGCGCACCTATCTCACGGAAGAATTTTGCGACTGCTAGCGAGAGCTAGACCTGCTAGAAATTGCGCTCAAACGGTTCTACATCAACAACGTAATTATCAGAATCTGGATCAATTTTAAAGGTCACATAATCCTTGCGGTTAACTTTTGCAGCTAGTCCTGTTTTCTTAATCACACGACCAAATACCGACTTGATGTAATTTTCTGCCGGCCCCGCCTTCCAATAGCTTGGGCTCATACCAAATTTATGGCGAAGCGTTGCATTTGTCAGCATAGCCGCGTTGCGGCGACCACTGGCCACTGTTGAATACTCCGTCGTGACGGATACACAAAATGACTGATTATCCACGCGATGTGGCTGGTTCATGGGCCACGTCAAAGCTTGACCAGGTTGCAGGTCAAAAACACTCGCATCCTTATCCCAATCTGGACGAAACGGTAGATCATCTTCAAGCATATCAACGACTGCATTTTCATAGCCCGTATCAGAAATATATTCAGGCGTTAGCGGATAAAGATACATGCGTTTCTGACCGCGCACGTGCCACAAAATCGTTTCCGTTTTATCAAAATGATACGGGACTTTGGCAATTGGAGATGAGATTAAAATCCCGCCTTTTGGATTAAACGCTTTATTTCCTGTCTTCTCAGACAAAGCGCCATACATCTCGTCGAGCACGGCCTTATATTCGGGATGGATATTCATGGCGCGACGCACATTAACCCAAACCATGCCGGACTTTGCCGCCGCCAAAATCGCTTTACCGTCTATACCGCGAAAATCCCCTGTGCGCATTTTGTTTGGATAATGCGGGTGGTTGGGATCGCCCATAGAACAGACATCAAGCTGTTCGCTAGGGTGTTTATCAAGAAGCGCAATCAGTGCTTCATCTGTAAATAATCCTGTGTCTTCCAGCTTATGCTGAAAGCTGACAATCTCTTTTTGAAAAGCCGCTGTATGAGCGTCGGTCCAATCCTTTAACATGACTCACTCCGTTCCTAAATCCTGTGTCGTTTTAGGGGACAAATCTTTATATTTGCTACGCAAGAGTGCGAATTAAGTCGCCGTTCTCATATTTTTGAAAATATAGTAAATACATCCTAAAGAAATCATGCCGCCGAAGATGGCACCGACAGTTGATGCAAATTCGCCCCCTGCTCCAAATTTTTGGTCATAACCAGAGAGCATGGTCGCGACGCTCACAGCAAGCAAAATCATACCGAAGATTACCATCAAGCTTAGCCCTGTTTGACGTGCCTTAGTTTGGGCAGGTGCAATGTTTTTTGCGATATAACGGGCCGCGCTGTCTTTTTGCGCAGCCAAATCTGGGCTTTTCTTGATGTCATCCTCATGAGCGATGGGGTCGAGCGTGGTTAAGTCTGACTGGTCTGCCTCGTGGTTCATATCTTCAGACTCAATCAAGCTTCGATAGAGCGGATTATCGCTGCGAAGTTTTTCGCTATTCGCGGCGGTCTTCCCTCTGAAGGGCAGAATTTTCCTTTCCGTCTCTATGACAGTGTCTTTTTCGTCCGCCATAAGCGCGTCAAGACGTCCGCTGACTTCAGCCGCAGCTGCTGCAATTGGGGACGGCCCCATATCTTCAAAATCTAACGAATTATCCAAATCAAGCACCCCGTCATCATCATTGGCACGCCCCACATGCGCCGTAATAAGTTCTGATGGATCAAGGTCACGAATATCATCACGTTCTTCTTCCATCGGGATATCAAAAATATCGACCTCCGTCAGGACAAGATCATCAAAGCCCTCATCCGCTGCTTTTTCCATGTCAGATCCGATATCAAGGTTAAGCCCCTCAATATCTTCAATAAGCGGTAAGTCAGCATCACCTGTAATATCGTTTTCAATAACGTCATCAGCGCTTATGTAATCTTCTTCCTCGTCATAGACTTCGCTGAGGGTCAATACGCCACTAGGGTGATCGGTACGGCGACGCATCGGGGTCGCTTGTAGGGATGCACGCGCAGGCGAACGGCGCTCGACGAACATCTCGTCTTGCTCAATACCGTTTGTGACATCAATTACATCATCTTGTGTTGCGATGTCAGTCCAAGGGAGTTCTTCAGGCGCGGCGTCCAGATCGTCATCGCTCGCGGCATCGAAGTTCACTTTTGAGACGAGCCCGCTATCTTCAAGCACGCGCGGCGGCGCCGCCGTTGTGAGCCCCTGCAAATCCGCGTCAGCGTGAGCGTTAAGTTCCACGCGCGGCGCTTTGACTGCGCGCTGACTTGGCCGCAAAAACAGAACTTTCTCAGCTGTGCGTCGGCGTACAAGTGCATCGACGATAAAGCGTTCATTATTAATTTCAGCTTTGCGCCAGACATCAAATCCGTTGGCAGCGTCAAGAACACGCCCATTATTTAAGGCCCGGACCACATCAGATTCAAGAAACCGCTTAGGTCCAATATTAAAAGCAAGCGAGCAGAGTGCGTCAAATTGGCTTTGTGTCAGAGGCGCGAAAATACTGTCATTAATCATAGCCTCATAGGGCGCGAGATCATCTCGCAATAACGCTTCTGCCTCGGCTTCGGAAACTAGCATGTTCTCGCCGTTCATGACGCGGTGACCATAGCCCACAACGCGGTGCCCTGACATGAGCTCTAAATCGACAGGTCGAAACCCCTCATAAGCCTTTATGAGGCGAAGACCGACATCGGAAATTGTAAGTTTAGTGCTCATATGCGTTCCAAATCAGGACAGTGGGAGTGTCTTGAGGTGGAAAATTGCAAGTCCTAGGCCGAATACGCCCTAAAAGGGAATTACGCGATGATTAGAGCAGAATGAGTACCGCAAAGCCGAGAAAGGCAAAGAAACCAATGACGTCTGTCACTGTTGTCACGAAAACAGATGACGACACGGCGGGGTCAGCGCCTGCGCGCTTCAAACCAAGCGGGATCATAACGCCCGCAAGCCCTGCACAGAGATGATTAATCACCATGGCTATAAAGGCAACCGCGGCGAGCCCAGGGTCTTTAAACCAGACCATCACAATAATTGCGAGCACGACCGCGAAAATCAGACCTATCAGCAAAGCCGCAAGACCCTCGCGCCGCACGACGCGCCATGCAGACCTCGGCGTCAGGTCACGCTCGGCAATCGCACAGACGGCCACAGTCAACGCCTGCGTCCCCGCATTACCGCCCATACTCGCCACGATCGGCATTAATACAGCCAGCGCGACAATCTCTGAAATCGCATAATCAAATTGCGCGATCACGATAGAGGCGAGGATAGCCGTAATCATATTTATAAAGAGCCACGGCCCGCGTGCCTTGACGATTGAAAAAGCGGTATCTGTGAGACCAGAGTCGGAGACCCCTGCAAGGGCCAAGATATCTTCAGTATTTTCCTCTTGAACAATCTCAAGAATATCATCGATGGTCATGATTCCGCAGATACGTTCAGAGCTATCAATCACAGGGGCAGAAATCAGGTGGTATTTCTGGAACAGATAAGCCGCGTCTTCTTGGTCCATATCTTGGGAAATCGCTGTCAGCTTTATATCCATTAATTTGGACAATGTTGCCGCGCGGTCAGAGCGCATTAACTTTGACAAGCTGACATAGCCCAATGGTTTAAAAGCGGCGTCGACTATATAGATATTAAAAAATTGGTCAGGCAAATCTTGGCCGGTCTCGCGCATATGATCAATCGTATCGCCGACGGTCCAAAACTCTGGCGCGGCGACGAACTCGCGCTGCATGAGACGCCCAATGGTTTCGTCTTCAAACTCAAGCGAGGCCTCGAGCATGGCGCGGTCATGCGCACCGAGCACGTCAAACACTTCTTCGCGCTGCTGCTCTTCCATCTCCTCAATGATTTGCGTCGCGTCATCATTATCAAGCTCGGCGACGGCTTCGGCGATTTGCGCCGCCGGCAGCATCGGCAAAACGTCTTCCACCACCTCATCTTCAAGCTCAGCCAGAACATCCGCGGTGATAAGCTGCGGGGCATAATTTACGAGCGTTTCGCGCGCTTCATCGGTGAGCTGCTCAAGCTGATCAGAAAAATCAGCGGGGTGAAGTTCCGTCAGAGACAGATATTCAACCCCGAGCGCGTCAGCATCCCCGTCATCAGAAATCGTGTCGAGGAATTGCTCAAGAAGTTTCGCGTTTTCATTATCGACATTTTCGATTGTGTCATGGTCACGCGGGCCAAACTCGGTTGGCTCTAGAGTAGAGGCGTTCTTGTCTGGTGTTTCAGATGTCACAGCGCCGCCTCCCTTGCTCGAAATGGTGTAACTGTCCTTAATCAGCGCGCGGCGTAAGGGCAACTGGAATTGGATTAATCTATCAGTTTCGCCTCTAATTTTTCAGTAACAGCCGCAAGACGATCAAGGATATTTTGAGGGGATGCCACAACCTCTGTCTTCGCATCTGGGCCGTAGCGCGCGCGGAAACTTTGCATCAGATTAGCAACGACCGCTTTTGTCTCACTTTGATTTGCGCCTCGCATTAATAGCGTCCGCGCGGAATATTCAAGACTCCCGTATAGCATATCGCGCGCCATCCAAAGCTCAGCCGAACCCTCAATATCGCCCCTGTCTTGGCCCGCCATAAATATCTCATCAAAGACGCGCACATAGGCGCGCACATCATCCGTGAGAGAAATAACAGAGCTAGGTTGACGCCCGAGTGTGATGGTCAACTCGGCATAATAATAGCGCGCAATCAGCGCGTCGATGTGAAACTGCGCGAGGGCCGAAAGCCGCGCGAAAGTTTTCTCAATACCGTTAATCGCGCGGCGCGCATCCTCTGTCAGTTGCGTCCAATAATCGCCCACAAGAGCGCGGATAAGATCATCTTTAGAGCTAAAATAACTATAAATCGTGCCCTCTGCAACGCCTGCCCGCTTGGCAACCTCTGACATGCGCAGGCCGTCATAACCGTTCTGCGCGAAGACCTCCTTCGCCGCATCAAAGATTATGGCCTGTTTGCCTGCCACTTTTTGAGCGTAGGTTTGCGGCGGTTTTAGCTCTGTTTTTGCGCGCATATAAAGCTCGTTACGTTTACCAAATTCACAAAATGAGTTTGACTCATTATTTTTGAGATGTCATCATATGCCGGATATGTCAAGTTCACGAAAAATACACATTGGCGGGGCGAGCGGATATTGGGGTGAGTCGGATATGGCCGTGCCGCAATTCCTTGACGCCTTAGATAAAGGCGAAAATCTCGACTATATTGTCTTTGATTACCTAGCCGAAATCACCATGTCGATTTTGGCGCGCCAGAAGAACGCCGACCCAAGCAAAGGTTATGCGGCTGATTTTATTCATTCTGTGCTCACACCTCATTTACCGCGCATCGCCAAGCATGGGGTAAAACTTATTGCCAATGCGGGCGGCGTCAATCCGCAAGCGTGCGGCGAGCTTGCCCGCGCCGCGGTCAAAGCGGCAGGGCTTGATTTGAAAGTTGCGGTTATTAGCGGTGATGACCTAAGCGGAAGGTTACCCAATTACGCCGACACTTCAGAAATGTTTAGTGGCGAGAGATTTCCTCCGCTCGAAACGATTGCCAGCGCCAATGCCTATCTTGGCGCCTTTCCTATCGCCCGCGCGTTAGCCGTCGGAGCGGACATCATCATCACAGGGCGCGTCGTGGATAGCGCCGTTACGCTCGGCGCGTGTATTCATGAATTTGGATGGGATGCGAGTGAGTTAGACAAGCTCGCAAGTGGTTCCCTCGCAGGGCACATCATTGAATGCGGGCCCCAAGTCACAGGTGGCAATTTTACCGATTGGGAAGTGGTTGCCGACAGTATTGCAGATATCGGTTATCCCATTGCGGCGATTTCGGACGCCGGTAGTTTTGAGGTTAGCAAGCCAACAGACACAGGCGGGCTTGTCTCTGTTGGCACAGTGGCGGAGCAAATGCTTTACGAAATCGGTGATCCACAAGCTTATTATTTGCCTGACGTGATTTGCGATTTCTCTGACGTCACACTGGAACAAGTCGGGCCGAACAAAGTCGCGGTAAGTCCCGCTAAAGGTCGCGGCGTGCCTGACACCTATAAAGCCTGCGCAACCTATAATGACGGGTGGAAGATTGTGTCGCTCTGGCTGTTTGTAGGTGACGGCGCGCACGGTAAAGGCGAGGCTTATGGCCAAGCCTCCCTCAAACGCGCCCGTGAAAAACTGCGCGCCAAAAACCTACCAGATTTCACGGAAGCTAGCGTTGAGTTTTTTGGCAATGATAGCCATTACGGGGAATTTTCAGAGGCCCGCTCGTCGCGCGAAGTCGTCATGAAGCTCTCTGCCAAACATGCGGACAAAGCCGCTTGCGCCCTGCTTTACCGAGAAGCCACAGGGCTCGCGCTCGCCACACCGACGGGCCTTGCCCCGCTGTCGGCTGCAAGGCCGAAGCCTTCGCCCGTTGTGAGATTGTTTTCTTTCAAAGCACCGAAGGAGGGCATTCAGATTTCCATAGACGTTGACGGCCAGACAGAAATCATGCGCGATACGGTCAGCGGTACTTCGCCGCAAAAACCGACACCTATCTCCCTTCCAGAAATGCCCGCGACGGAAGAGATGGCATCTGTACCACTGAGCACGCTGGCTTACGGTCGCTCTGGTGACAAAGGTAATAAAGCCAATATCGGAATCATGCCGCGCCGCGAAAACTATGCGCCGTACATATGGGCCGCCCTCAGTGAGGACGAAATCAAAATGAGATTTGCGCATTTTAACAGCGGCAAGGTCGAGCGCTTCTTCCTGCCTGGCACACAATCGATGAATATTTTACTGCATGAAAGCCTCGGTGGTGGCGGCATGGCGTCTATGCGTTTTGACCCGCAAGGCAAGAGCTACGCGCAGATTTTATTGCAAACCCCCATCCCCATCCCTGCCAGATTGCTGGAGTCTTAAATGCCTGTTTTTAATTCCAAAATATCTACGACCTCTGACGCCTTTATAAAGAACCGCGAAGAGATGCTCGCGATGGTCGATGAGCTTCGCGCGCTTGAGGCGCGTGCTGAAGCTGTATCTAATAAACGCCTTCCCGTTTTTGAAAAACGCGGGCAGTTGTCTCCGCGTGAACGTGTGCGCCGATTACTGGATCCAGCCATGCCGTTTCTCTCGCTCTTTACCATGGCGAATTATTTATATGACGATCCTAACCCCGAGACCTCTGTGCCGGGCGGAAGCAATATCCTCGGCATTGGTTATGTGTCAGGCACGCGCTGCATGGTTTGGGCGGATGATAGCGGCATACGTGCCGGTGCGGCGACAACAGGGGGCTGGCGCTCTCTCGAAGTTGTGCAAGACATTGCGCTAAAACAAAAGCTCCCGCTCATTCATCTGGTCGAAAGCGCCGG
>CALLME010000271.1 GCA_938007945.1 uncultured Caulobacterales bacterium | reverse complement strand
TTAAGGTTCACGTCCATACCGACTGTGTACATGTGGTGCGCCCACACGACGAAGCCAACAACACCAATCGCCACCATAGCGTACGCCATGCCGAGATAGCCAAAGATCGGCTTACGGCTAAATGTCGAGATGACGTGGCTGACAATACCAAAGGCTGGCAAGATCATGATGTAAACTTCTGGGTGACCAAAGAACCAGAACAAGTGCTGGAACATCTCTGGATCGCCGCCCATAGCCGGGTCAAAGAAGCCAGTGCCGCCGTCAATACGGTCGGTGAACAACATGAACAAAGCCGCAGCTAGAACAGGAAGCGCGAGGAGCAGCAAGAACGCTGTCACGAGCACGGCCCAAGCAAAGAGAGGCATTTTGTGGATAGTCATACCTGGTGCGCGCATGTTCAAAATCGTCGTGATGAAGTTAATCGCGCCAAATATTGAGCTAAAACCTGCAGCCAAAAGACCGATGATAATGAAATCAAAGGCGGGTCCAGGAGAACCGCTCGTTGAAAGCGGTGGATACATCACCCAACCGCCGCCAAAGCCGTCGCCTGAGGCGGAGCCAGGCACGAAGAAAGAAATCATAAGGCAAATCAACGCCACAGGGAGAAGCCAGAATGAGAGATTATTCATGCGCGGGAACGCCATATCCGGCGCGCCAATCATAATCGGCACAAACCAGTTACCAAACCCGCCAATAACCGCTGGCATAACCATAAAGAAGATCATGATAAGACCGTGCATCGACACGAAAGTATTATATGTGTGGTAGTTCTCAAAAACTTGGATACCTGGCGCTGCTAGTTCCATACGCATCATGAATGAGAGATAGCCCCCAATCAAACCCGAGATGATACCGAAAATGAGATAAAGTGTCCCGATGTCTTTGTGATTGGTTGAGTAGAACCAACGCGCAAAGAAACCGATTTTGTGATCGTCGTGACCATGTGCGTGGTCGTCACCGTAAGTAATAGCCATCGTTCGGTCTCCTATTTCGGGGCTGCGGTTGTTGTCACCGCACCGTTAACATTCAGCCCAGCCGCTTGCGACGTAAACGCGCCGCCATTTGCGGCCCATTGTGCGAATTCTGCTTTGCTGACGACTTGAATTTCAATTGGCATGTAAGCGTGACGCACACCGCAGAGCTCTGAACACTGCCCGTAATATGTGCCTTCTTTGCCAGGGTTCACGCGGAACCATGTTTCATTAATGCGACCCGGCACAGCATCCATCTTGATACCAAATGACGGCATCGCGAAGCTATGGAGGTTATTTGAGGAAGTGACGAGCACTTTGACCGTTGTGTCAACAGGCACGACAAGTGGCGCGTCAGCTGCGAGCAAATAAGGCTTACCGTCTAGGCGCAATCTGCCTGCTTCTACGTCCTCATCCGAACGCGCATCGATTTTTGCAATAATTTCTGCGGCTGAAAGACCTTTCTTTTCGTCCGCTTCTAAATCGATGACATTAGAAATAAAGCTCTCAACTTCTGGATGGTCTGGATAGGCATATTCCCAGTTCCATGTGTTCCCTGTCACTTTGATCGTCATGTCTGATTCAGGGATGACGTCTTGATAATAAAGAAGCTGCATAGACGGCACGACCATCACAAGCAGGATAAGCACAGGTGCAATTGTCCACGCGACTTCAAGTCCAACGTGGTGAGTTGTCTTTGACGGCACAGGGTTACGCTTTTCAGAAAAACGCCACATGATGTAGCCCATCAAAATCACAACAAACAGAGTAATGCCTACAATGATGGGCATAATCATACCATTGTGAAAGCTCACAAGCTTTTCCATCACAGGCGTGACAGGCTCTTGAAAACCAATGCCGCCATCTTTGAGGCCATTGGTCGCGAAAGCGGATGTTGAGGCCATCAACGCGGCGGCTGTGGCAAATGAAAGACGTTTAAAACCCATAGGTCCTCACAATTTCAGACGAGCAGACTCACATAGAGCCGCTAATTTCTCTCTATATACGCAAGAGAGCCGCAAAAAGCAGGTGCAATTTGCCGCGCGGATTGTCGCATAACGGGGCTTTACTATACGGCCTTCTGCCTTACATAAAGTCTAAACCTCGCACAGGGCCAAAAATCTTGTGCTTTTTAAGCCCAAAGGCCCCGATATGAGCGATTTTGTCTTCCAAGACACGGAATTAACGGCGCAGCAAGCCCAAACCACACTCGACGAAACATTGTCAGGCGCTGATGACGGCGAATTATATGTCGAGCGCGGCATATCCGAATCCCTTACTTTTGACGATGGACGCCTCAAAAACGCAAGTTTTGATAGCTCGCGCGGATTTGGCCTGCGCTGCGTCGCGGGCGAGACCTCAGGCTTTGCGCAATCCACGGAAATAAGCACAGGGGCTTTGATGCGCGCCTCACAAGCTGTCGTCATGGCCAAAGACGGTCACGCAGGCACGATGTCTGCCGCCCCTGCTCGTACGAACACGAAACTCTATCCCGATGTAGACCCCGTCGAGTCGCCGCTTTTTGGCGCGAAGGTCGATCTCCTCCAAGAGATTGACGCCTATTGCCGTGCGCTCGATCCGCGTGTTGTACAGGTCAGCGCCACGCTATCTGGCACGCGCAAAGCCGTTGC
>CALLME010000270.1 GCA_938007945.1 uncultured Caulobacterales bacterium | reverse complement strand
CTCAATCCGTCCACCTTGGGACAGGACGATATATCCAGGATTTACAGCTTTTAAAATCACGCCACTGATAATTTCATCACCAATGCTATAGGTTTTCTGACCTCCGCCAGAGGTTTCCAACACAGCACTGCCATTAGGGCCAACGCGGCGACCAAATAATTTAAGATTAAGTGTTGTCTCCGGCGCATCCGTGCCGATTTCAAAGACTTCGTCTTGAACAATTTGTGTGCGGTGGAAAGGGTCAAAGCTGAGGTCTAGCCTCGCCCTTGATGCTGATTGTATTTGTCCAGATGCGGCATGGGTCACGGGCGGTGCGTCCCACAGGCTTTCAGGTGCAAAGAAGGCTAAACTCGCGCGGGCGAGGAAATAAAGCGCGAGCCCAATCAATAGAAACTGCGCCGCAGAGACAAGCCGCGTGACCGCGTTTGATGGCTTAATATCTCTTGGCTGACTCGCAGTCATACTCTCAATGTCCCCAATTCCATCCCGAGACATTTGTGCCTCTAATTCTGTTTTAACTTAGGAAAATAAAATCTAGCAGTTTATTTCTTAAGAGTCCCGCATTGTGGTGTAAAAGTTTTGTAAGGTCATCCACATAGTGACGTTTGACGCCGTCCTCGACACAAGTCTATGGTTGGAGTTATGAAACTTCTTAAAGTAACCTTTCCGAGCAGCTATAAAGACCAGATTATCGCGCTTGTAACTGCGGCAGAGCCTGTCGACTGGTCGCTTGATACGGGATATGGCCGTTTTGAACAGGCGATGGATATAATCATTGAGCCGAAAGACGGGCAGGCACTTGTTGACTCTCTACAAACCGCTTTCTCAGCCTGTCCCGATTGGCGCATCAATATTATGCCGCTCGAAGCCTCGCTACCTCTCCCTGAGCGGATTAAGGAAAAGCGCGCTAAAGATGACGCAGAGCTTGCCAAAAAGAAAAGCTCGAACGGCGCCTTGCGAGAATCCCTCGTGCAAAAGGTCAATAAAGATATCGCGCTCGACATTAATTTCATCGTGTTGACGATATTATCAGCCATTGTCGCGACGATTGGCCTAAACAGTGATAGCGTCACAATAGTTATTGCGGCCATGGTAATTGCGCCGCTTTTAGGCCCAATCTTGGCGTTTTCGCTTGGCACAGCATTGGGGGATACAGACCTCATGGCGCGCGCAGCAAAAACGGGGCTTGCCGGCTTTATAATCGGCTTTGGCACGGCCTTGCTCATGGCGGTATTTATGCCCGTAGAACTCGGGAGTCAGGAATTGCTTGACCGCACGACGATCGGCCCTGCAATCGTTATTTTAGCGCTCGCCTCTGGCGCGGCGGCTGCACTCTCTCTGACGACAGGTATGTCCTCGGCTTTGGTTGGTGTTATGGTGGCGGTGGCGCTCTTACCACCCTCTGCGGCGGCCGCACTTTTTCTTGGCGCTGGGGAATATCAGCAGGCACAAAAGGCTACAATTTTACTCGGTCTCAACGTCGTCTCAGTCCTGCTTGCCGCACAAATTGTCTTTGCGTGGAAAGGTATCCGTCCGCGCATATTTAGTGAGCGCGCGCGTGCGATAAAGGCTCTGCGGGTGAATTTCGTAGTCTGGACCATTGTCCTCGCGGTTCTCCTGCTTCTTGGTATGAGCTTTATATAGCGTCTACTCTCGCGATAATCGGCATTAACCCGCTGTCAGGGATTTCTTGGCCTCTTTAATCTACAAAGCCTATCGTTGGGCTGTGCCCTTCATGTTTCGCTAACGCTTGTCTGTGAATATGGAAGAAATTTGGATAATAATATGCTGGCTAGAATCCCCAAAGTGCAACTGTCTTTGATGGCCTACATTCTGCGTAGCATCATGTTTTTGCTTACTTTTTTGTCATTCAGCGCAACAGCGAGCGCACAAGTTACTTTTACGCGGTCAAATACGACTGGCACGTCAGCTATTCCAGATAATCAATGTTTTACGGGCTTCGGTCAAAAAACTATTAATGTGACAGACATTGGCACTTTGCTTGATCTTGAGGTCGGCGTTGTCGCAGACCATACTTGGCGTGGGGATTTGCAGGTACAACTGATATCACCTCTGGGTACGAACCGCACAATCATTAACGGCGTTGGCGGTAATGCGGATAATTTGAATGTGCGCCTTCGCGACGGAGCGACAACCATTGCGGGCAACGCTCACCCTAATGTCGCGACATATGCGAACACGAGTAATGTGCGCGGTCCATCCAACGCGCTATCAGCTTTTGACGGCGAGATTATCACAGGGATATGGACATTGCGTATATGTGACAGTGCTGGCGCAGATACAGGATCTTTGCGGCAATTCCACCTTCACATAACGACGCCAACGGCTGGGCCTACGGCAGATTTATCACTCGCGATTAGCCCGAGCAGCGCGACGCGCTCACCAGGTCAGCAAACAAGCTTCACGATTACGGTTAGCAATGACGGGCCTGATTCCGTAAATGGCGTGAGCGTTGACGCCTTTCTGCCGACGGGTCTTGCCCATGTGAGCAATGACGGTGGCGGAAACTATAACGTCGCGTCTGGGCTCTGGACGGTACCTGGCCCCATTCCAGTAGGCGGCGTCAGAACACTCAACATCGTCGCGAGCGCAAGCGCGTCAGGAAGTGGTGTTTTCACGACTGAAGTCTTCACATCGGGAACGATAGACCTGGATTCGACACCTGATAACCGCGCATTAGCGCCAAATGAAGACGATACAGCGACGGCGAATATCACTTTAGTTGCGCCAACCGCCGCACCGCCAGCCCCATTGTCTTGTGCGGCCCCTGGCATGATGAGTTGGCCTGGACAGACATGGGCAGCTGGGACTCTAACAAATAGCTATTCAGCAGATGATGGCACGCCCTTCGATTTTACATTCTCAAATGATACAGGATTTTTTGTCAACAACGCTGCATTTGGCGGTCAAACGCCTTTATTATCTAATCTTTTAACAGGTGGACAGCCGTCGGCAACGTCACTGCTTTACGTTGTCAATTTTGATACAAGCGCGCGCCAAGTCGATTTAGATTTTGACGTCGGCGTGGCAGGGGTCGGCGTGGACTCGCTTCAATTTGGTATGTTTGATGTTGATGAAAACCCTGACACGACGGCCAACATTAACTTCATTGA
>CALLME010000269.1 GCA_938007945.1 uncultured Caulobacterales bacterium | reverse complement strand
TGGCGCGCGCTCAGAACTCATGCTGCACAGCACGCATGAACGGATTGACCGCGTGATGAACCTCGTCGTGAACCGCGAACTCGCCAAAGCTGAGCGCGGTATGTCTGTTCTGGCGACCATTGGCTCGGCCTCTGTGTTTATTGGACTGTTCGGGACCGTCTGGGGCATTATGAACGCGTTTCGCGCGATTGCGGCAACGCAAAATACGAATTTGTCAGTTGTGGCCCCTGGGATTGCGGAAGCCCTCTTTGCTACAGCGCTCGGCCTGATTGCCGCGATCCCTGCGGTCATTTTCTACAATAAGTTTTCCAATGATTTGGATAAATATGCGGCGCGTCTTGAAGGCTACGCTGATGAGCTGTCCGCCATTCTGTCTCGTAAGCTCGGTAAGGGCGCGTAAACATGGCGATAGGCACGACATCACGCGCAGGCGGGCGAGGGGGTAGACGCCGCTCTCGCCGCAGTAAGCTCAATGCAGAGATTAACGTCACGCCGCTTGTGGACGTTATGCTTGTTCTGCTCATCGTGTTTATGGTCGCAGCCCCGCTGCTGTCCGTGGGTGTGCCAGTTGAGCTGCCTAAAACGGATGCAAAGTCGCTGCCGTCAGAGACTGAGCCAATTACGATTACAGTCGATAAAGACGGCAAGGTTTTCTTGCAAGAAACCGAAGTCTCACTTGATGACATCGTCACGCGCCTGACTGCGATTGCGCAAAATGGCTATGACGAGCGGATCTATCTGCGCGGAGATGATGCGTCCGATTACGGGTCAGTGATGAAAGTTATGGCGCGCGTCAATGCGGCAGGTTACTCAAATCTTGGCCTCGTCACGGATCCAATCAGTCAGTAATGCGCTTTGGATTGCCGATATCCCTCATGGCTCATGGCCTTGTCCTTGCGGGCGGGATATTTATGTTCGGGCGCTCAATACCGACACTCGATGAAGGCGAAGTTGTCGCCGTGGAAATCCTGACGATTTCCGAGTTTACCAACATTCGAGCCGCGATAAAAAAACCTAAGCCAGAAGAGCCTGCACCAGAACCAGAAGAGCCGATGCAACTGCAAACGCCGATGGAAAATGCCGAAGTCGAGTCGGATGTCGTCGAAAAACGTCAAGAGGACGCCACAGAACAGCCACCAGAGCCCGAGCCAGAGCCTGAAAAAGTCGTAGATGCTGAAGAACCCGCGCCAGAAAAGCCCAAAGAAGAAGAGCCGACACCGCCCGAAAAGCCCGTGTTTGATTTGGACGCGCTGTCCGATATTGTGAACCGTACGCGTGACGCGGCGCCTGAGAAGAACCAGCAAGTTGCACTGGAGTCCGAGAAGACGGTCTATGAATATGCTGATATTTCGCGCACAGCCAGCGGCGAGGGCACGGGTTTATCCGTCAGCCTGCTCGATAAATTACAAACAGAAATGATGCGCTGTTGGCGCGAAAGCCGTGACGCGGTGGACCCTGAAACACTTGTCGTACAATTCCGAATTCGTCTTTTGCCTGATGGATATGTCGAAAAAGTCGACCTATTGGGTGAAACAGGGCGGGGGCCTTATGCGGCGGTCGCAAGGCAACGCGCCGCAGCAGCGATTAAAAAGTGCGAGCCCTATGATTTTCTACCTGCAGAAAACTATAGCAGTTGGAAAGATATGACCCTAAGTTTCAGACCTAGAGCCTAAGAAATTTCAATCGATAGCTCAAAAACTATGAGAATGTGGACCATTTAATGACTTCAATTTTAAGAATTTTTGTGATGTGTTTTGCCGCGTTAGCTTTTGGCCTCGCCTCTGGCGTTGTCACCACAGCTCACGCGCAGCTCTCTATTGATATTACCAAGGGTAACATTGACCCGACGCCCATTGCGATACCAAATTTCATGTCGACCGACAGTCGCGGCAAGCAAATCGGGCAGGATTTAGCCGAAGTGGTGCGCGCTGACTTGGAACGTTCAGGCCTGTTCCGTTCGCTTGACCCCAAGAGTTTTATCGAAACGCAGTCTAATATCGACTACGCGCCGACCTTTGCCGATTGGCGCGTGATTAAGGCCGAAGCGCTTGTGTCGGGCCGTATTGTTATGGAATCTGACTCCCGCATGCGGGTGGAGTTCCGTCTGTGGGATATTTTTGGCGGAGAGCAGCTTTCGGGTCTGCGCCTTGCCGCGACGCCTGATAATTGGCGCCGTATGGCGCATAAAGTGTCTGATGCGATCTACAGTCAACTCACAGGTGAGAGCGGTTATTTTGATAGCCGCATCGTTTTTATCGACGAGAGCGGGCCGAAAACAGACCGGAAGAAACGCCTCGCCATTATGGACCAAGACGGTGCGAACCCGCAATTCTTGCTGACAGGGCCCAGCACGGTCATCACACCGCGCTTTTCACCAAATACACAGAAAATCACCTATATGAGTTATGAGAATATCGTGCCCGCGATTTACTTGCTCGAGATTGAAACGGGTCGCCGTGAACTGCTCGGCAGCTTCCCAGGTATGACATTCGCACCGCGTTTTTCGCCTGATGGCAATACGATGATATTGACGCTGTCCAAAGGGGGCAACAGCGATATTTATGCGATGGATTTGCGTTCGCGCTCTACGACACAGCTAACAACGAATAGCGCGATTGATGTCTCGGCAAGTTACGCGCCTGACGGACGCAACATTGTCTTTAACAGCGACCGCGGTGGCTCGCCGCAGATTTACACCATGTCGTCGGACGGCAGTAATGTGAAACGCATCAGTTTTGGCAAAGGCCGCTATAATGCCCCTGTCTGGTCCCCGCGTGGGGATAAGATTGCCTTTGTCAAAAGCACGGGCGGTAAGTTTCATATTGGCGTGATGAACCCTGACGGCTCGGGCGAACGTCTGCTGACAGAAAGCTATCTTGACGAAGGACCGACATGGTCGCCTAATGGGCGCGTTATTCTGTTTTCGCGCGAAACGCGGGGGCGCAATGGTAAAAATGAAATTTGGTCTGTTGATTTGACGGGAACAAATTTGCGCCGCGTGCCCACACCTGGCTCGGCTTCTGATCCTGCGTGGTCACCGCTTTTGCCATAAAAGAGTGTGCGTGGCGGAAATGTCACATCACCCAAATTTAAGAACGTCACGCGAATTAGCCTTATTTTGGCCCGTTTTCGCGCATTACGTCTTATGACATTAGATTTGCGTCATGATTTGGAGAAAATTTGTCTTATGACGTAAATTTTTGGTGATTTAATAGCGAAACGCTTGAATATGTGCGCGCTTATCGCTTTACTGGCTATAGAGAGAACACATCCAACCTGGGGATGAAAAGAGGACCGACTATGACTAAGAACTTGATACTCCTAGTGAGCGCCGCTGCACTTATGACGGCTTGTGCCTCAAAACCAGAAGTGGTTGAGCAAGAACCAGAACCTGTGGCAGCCGCACCTATATTCACACCAGAGCCTGAGCCAAAGCCAGTTATGCAGGCCCCCGTGCAACAGCAAACCGTCGTGCAAGCGCCTGATCCTAATTTGCCTGTGCCTGGCTCCGTTGCTGATTTCATTTATCAAGCAGGTGGTGATGCGCGCGTCTATTTCGGCTATAACCAATATAACCTCACACCGAGCGCGATGGATAACCTGCGTGCGCAAGCGGCGTGGCTTAAACAATATGACAGCGTAAACGCCGTCATTGAAGGTAATGCAGATGAGCGCGGCACACGTGAATATAACTTGGCCCTTGGCGCCCGCCGCGCCGAAAGTGTGAAGTCATTTCTCGTCGGCCAAGGTGTCGCGAGCCGTCGTCTCACGACGGTGTCTTACGGTAAAGAACGCCCGATTGATGGCCGCTCGTCAGAGTCTGGCTGGGCACGCAATCGTAACGGCCACACAAATGTGATGAACGGCGCGGTTGGCTAGCGAGGCTAAAATAAAAATTATGCGCCGCAGACCTCATCGTTTGCGGCGTTTTCATGTGGGGTATAGTGTGTTTCCTTCATGACGAAATTGTCACGTCAGACCTGCTATTTCTCTGCATAAATTTACCTTTCGACTAACTCTCGCCGTTATTATGCGGCCATATAAGCGTTCGACCTGATTTGGAGTCATTATGTCTGTTATCTTTCGCATGAGCCTGTGTGTTTTGCTCTTTGTCGCCACAGCCTTGCCTGCTGCCGCGCAGAGCAAAAAAGAAATGGTCGCCCAAGACCAACTTATGATGGAACGAATTGAGCGTCTTGAGAGCCGTATGCTGACGGGCGATCCTGCGGCAGAGCGTTTGATGCAGCGCATGGACGCGCTTGAAGAAAATATGCGGACGTTGACAGGTGAGGTTGAGCGCCTCCGCTTTGAACGCGACCAACTTCGCGCTGAAATCCAAGGCATGGGCGGCACGATTGCAGGCCTTGAAGGCTTGGCGGCTTTGGCGTCGCGTATGCAAACCCATTTGGATGAGGCTGACCGTGTTGCGCGTCAGCCTGCGCCGACGCAGAGCTACAGCTCACCTTACTCGACGACTGTGACAGGCGATCCTTATTTTGCGCCAGCACCGTCCACAACAACGGCGCAGCCTAATGCCGTTTCGCCCGCGCCGTCTTTCGGTGAACAAGTCATCGCAGCGCAAGGCTATAACGCGCAGACCAATGTCGATGAATTGCCGCAATTGGGTCAAACGAAGCTTTCAGAAGGTGACTTCCTTGGCGCGCAGACGGCGTTTAAGCAGTATTTGGAAATCAACCCCAACGCTCCAAATTCAGGCGAAGTCAGCTATTGGCTCGGTGAAAGCTATTTCGTACGTGGCGGATATGCCGACGCAGCGGACGCTTATATCAGTTCCATGCGCAAAGACCCACAAGGACAGCTTGCGCCCAAAGCTATGGTCGGTCTCGCGACGACAATGCGCGAACTTGGTAAGAAAACCGAAGCCTGTAATGCCCTTGGCAGTTTGACGGCCCAATTCCCCAATGCGAGTTCTGAAGTGCGTGAGCTTGCCCGTATTGAGAGCGCGCGGACAGGCTGCTAATGTCTTAGTATCTGGCGGCTTGGCCTGCTACTTTCGCGCGGTATAGTCAGCTATGACGCTCGCTATGAAATCAGATGCAATTCCGCAGGAACGCTTTGCCATCGCCTTTTCCGGCGGAGGTGACAGCACGGCTTTAGTGCACCGATTGAGAGATCGTCATCCGCTAATTTTAATTGTTGATCACGGTTTGCGACATGGCTCAGATAAAGACGCATTGGCGACGTATGATTTTGCGACAGGGCTAGGCTTAACCGCAGACATCCTCACTTGGTCACCACCGCCTATGACGACAGGCCTGCAAGCCAAAGCCCGCAAAGCTCGATACGGACTTTTGGGGGAGGCGTGCCGTCGCCACGGCGTGACATACCTTCTGACAGGTCATACGCAAGACGACCAAGCTGAGACGACGCTGATGCGTGTGCAATCTGGTCAAGGGTGGCGCGGCGCGGCAGGAATGCAGGCACTCACGCCTGCACCGATTTGGCCAGAACTTGCGGGGCTGACGCTGTGTCGTCCGATGCTCGGTATTTCACGAGAGGCTATCCGTGACTATCTCACAGCGCATAAATTGCCCTATGTCGATGATCCGTCCAATAAAAACGTAGATTTCGAGCGGGTGAGAGCGCGGCAAACGCTCTTGCAAAATCCAACCCATCGCGAGGATATGTTGCAACTCTCATCTGAATTGCAAATTGGGAGAGAGATGGAACGTGCAAGGCTTGCGGGCATTCTGAAAACGCAAATCCGAGGCGATGAATTTGGCAATCTCTTTTTCTTATCTTGCCCGCCGACGGCGCTGTTGGGGCCACTCATCAGAGCCGTGAGTGGGTCTAATGACAGCCCGCGCCGAGACGCGCTGTTGAGATTAAAACGCGCAAGCCAAACCAAAGACTTTAACGGCGCGAGTTTGGGCGGGGCTTTGCTCTCGCCTTATAAAGGCGGGTTTATGCTGGCGCGTGACCCCGTTATCGCGACGGGCAGGGGAGATGTGACGGCATTGGCCCCTTACGCTTTTGACGGCACGACGCTCTGGGATGGTCGTTTTTGGATCTCGGGCGAGGGCGCGCTTAGCCCGACAGGTGAGCAGTGGATAGACGCGCCGCAAGCTCTGCGCAAGCGCATCAAAACCTGCCCGTTAAAATCGCGCGCGACCTTGCCGCTCTGGACGCGTGATGGAAAAGTCATCGCAATCGGCCCATATGACCGAAACGGCGCGCGTCTTGCATCGGTGAGACCCGCTATTTTGCAGCGTTTATACTGTGCTTTTGGGATGAAATTCGCTGAACCGAATGACAAAGTTGCAACGTATGTAAAATAGGACAATCCGCCCCTTTCCCAAAGGGCTCAGGCGTCCTATCTATAGTAAGAAAGCACGCTAATGACTCATTGGTCACCTCGCGAAGGAAAACAGACATGAATCCGAAGACACGTAATTATGTGATGTGGGCCGTTGTTATCACCATGTTTCTTGTGATGATGACAATGACGCAAAACTCTATGAACAATAAGCCCGCCAATGAGCTTGGCTTTAGTGACATGATTGCAGCAGCACAATCGGGCGATATTCAGCGCGCCAATGTTGATGTGTCCACAGGTCTTGTGACGGGAGAGCGCGCGGACGGCACACCGTTCCAAACAAACTCTTCGCCCTATGCAGCGGGTGAGACGCAAGCCATTTTGATGGAGTCAGGCGTCAATCTTGATTATGAACCTGTCAAGCAGCAGAGCGCGCTGATGAGTTTGCTGTTCTCACTCATTCCACTTATTCTGTTTGTCGGTATCGCGATTTTCTTCATGCGCTCTATGCAAGGCGGCGGACGCGGCGGCGCGATGAGCTTTGGGAAGTCTAAAGCCAAGCTACTGACTGAAATGTCGGGTAAAGTCACATTTGACGATGTCGCGGGCGTAGAAGCGGCGAAAGAAGACTTAAAAGAAGTCGTCGAGTTTCTCCAAGATAGCACGCGTTTTACGCGTCTTGGCGCGAAAATTCCAACAGGTGCGCTCCTCGTGGGTCCTCCAGGGACAGGTAAAACACTTCTCGCCCGCGCGGTAGCGGGTGAAGCGGGTGTCCCGTTCTTCACAATTTCAGGCTCTGACTTTGTGGAAATGTTTGTCGGTGTCGGCGCGTCGCGTGTACGTGACATGTTTGCGGATGCGCGCAAAAATGCGCCGTGTATTATCTTTATCGACGAGATTGACGCCGTGGGTCGCCACCGTGGTGTCGGCACATCAGGCGGGCACGAAGAGCGCGAGCAGACGCTCAACCAACTTCTTGTAGAGATGGACGGTTTTGACGGCAAAGAAGGCGTAATTATCATCGCGGCGACGAACCGTCCTGACGTGCTCGACAAAGCGCTGCTGCGCCCGGGTCGTTTTGACCGACAAATCGAAGTGCCATATCCCGATATTGCGGGCCGCGAGAAAATTCTCGAAGTCCACCTTAAAGGTAAGCCCATCGGGTCCGCGGTTGACGTAAAATACATCGCGCGCGGGACGCCAGGATTCTCTGGTGCGGACCTTGCCAACCTTGCTAACGAAGCAGCCCTTCTTGCGGCACGTCGTAATAAGCTTAAGATTACCATGCGTGAGTTCGAAGACGCGCGTGACAAAGTCATGATGGGCGCGGAACGGCGTACGCTTGCTATGACCGAGGAAGAAAAACAAATGACAGCTTATCACGAAGCGGGTCACGCGATTGTCGGCCTCAATATGCCAGGTAGCTTGCCAATCCACAAAGCGACAATTATCCCGCGCGGACG
>CALLME010000268.1 GCA_938007945.1 uncultured Caulobacterales bacterium | reverse complement strand
CGGTCGGCATGGATGATTTCTTGGTCAAACCCTTAAACGGCAAAACTGTGCAAACCGTTCTGTCTAAATGGGGGCATATTAAAGCCGAGAGCTTAGAGCTGAAAAACCACAGCGCGAAAGCCAAAAAGGTCGACCCGATGGTGCAGTCTTTAAATTTTAATTTGAAGAGAACGGGGTAAATTTTTCAGACCTGAAACCTAGATTCAAATAGTTACTCATGTTGAGTATAAATTTCACAAGGTGTAAACAAATTTGGTCAAGCAAGTGAAATTTCTCTTCCATATCGTGTAAGTGAAAAGTTGCTTTAAACATTTGTGGATTTTTATCTTTTCCATGCCCTCTATATCTCTTCACAATAACTGACTTCTCTTTTGTGTTTAAGCTCGCAAGTCCATGAACTAAATCATTTCTGTCTTCGATAACATTTGAGAACGCTTGAGTTGCATCAATAATGTCAGTTTGCATTATTTTGGGAATATCAACTGATCTAACAGCGGCGACAAAATTTTTGAGTGTAGTTTCTATATTTTGCGAATAACTCTTTTCTTTTGGGATTAGTTTCAACTCAGCTAACCGCACTAAATAATGCTTCATTAGAAACTCGACATGCGCAAAAGCTGTGACTACTTTCCCTCTTAACATAGTAAATTTCAGTCTTAAATCTTCTGACTCGGATGTTGATTCATCAACAAACATTACTCCCCGCCTAGTTTCTTAATCTCATCGCGCAATCTGGCGGCTTCTTCAAACTCGAGATTTTCGGCGGCGAGAAACATTTTCTTTTCTAGGTCTGCGAGCACAGCGGCCATATTGCCACCAAATGGCGCTTGTCCGCCGTCGGCGACTTCCAAAATGCGGCGGGTCGCAGTGCCGCGTTTCGCGCCTTTTTTCTTCTGTCCAGACGGGGTCCAGCTATTGGCTTCGTCTTTAATTTCTTGCGCGGCTTCGCTGTCGCCAACCACGTCTATAACGTTGCGGATAACGGTTTGCGGCGTGATGCCGTGTTTCTCATTGTGGGCAATTTGGCGGGCGCGGCGACGTTTGGTTTCGTCCATGGCGCGCTCCATAGAGCCCGTGATTTTATCAGCGTAGAGAACGACTTTGGCCTCAGAGTTACGCGCCGCGCGACCAATCGTCTGCACGAGAGAGGTCTCGCTACGCAAGAAGCCTTCCTTATCGGCGTCAAGAATGCCGACAAAGGCACACTCTGGAATGTCTAGCCCCTCGCGTAGCAAGTTGATCCCGATGAGCACGTCAAACACACCCATGCGCAGGTCGCGGATAATTTCAATGCGCTCAAGCGTATCGATATCGCTATGCATGTAACGGACGCGAATGCCTTGGTCGTGCATATATTCTGTGAGGTCTTCTGACATCTTTTTCGTCAGCGTCGTAACGAGCGATCGGAAGCCTTTGGCGGTTGTTTTGCGAACTTCATCTATGACATCGTCAACTTGCGACGCGCCGTCTTTGGCCACAGGACGCACTTCGACGGGCGGATCAATCAGGCCAGTCGGACGGATGACTTGCTCTACAAAAACGCCGCCAGTGCGCTCCATCTCCCAGTCGCCAGGCGTGGCGGAGACATGCACAGTCTGCGGGCGCATGGCGTCCCATTCCTCAAATTTCAGCGGGCGGTTGTCGATACAACTTGGCAGACGGAAGCCATGCTCTGACAGCGTGCCTTTGCGGTTGGCATCGCCGCGGCTCATGCCGCCGATTTGCGGTACGCTGACATGGCTTTCATCGGTAAAGAGTAGCGCATTTTCAGGCAGATATTCAAACATCGTCGGTGGCGGCTCACCTGGTGCGCGGCCTGTGAGATAGCGAGAGTAGTTCTCAATCCCTGTGCAAAACCCTTGAGCGGCGAGCATTTCGAGGTCGAACTCTGTGCGTTGGGCGATACGTTGCGCTTCGAGCAGTTTCCCCTCGGCTTCAAATTGCGCAACCCGCATGGCAAGCTCGGCCTTAATGCCTTTGATGGCGGACTGCACGGTTGGGCGCGGCGTGACATAGTGAGAATTGGCGTAGATGCGGACTTTGTCGAGTTTGCGACCTGACTTACCTGTCAGCGGATCAAATTCGACAATGCTGTCGATTTCGTCGCCAAAGAAATCAATGCGCCAGGCTGTATCGTCATAGTGAGCCGGGAAAACTTCGACTGTATCGCCTCGTACACGAAATGTGCCACGTTGGAAGGCGAGGTCATTGCGCTGATATTGTAGGGCAACAAGCTCGCCCATGAAGTCGCGGCTATCTTTGCTATCGCCCATGCCCACATCAATGGTCATTGCCGTGTAAGTCTCGACTGACCCTATACCGTAAATACAGGATACGGAGGCGACGATGATAACGTCATCCCGTTCCAATATCGCGCGTGTCGCGGCGTGGCGCATGCGGTCAATCTGCTCATTCACGCTTGAGTCTTTTTCTATGAATGTATCGGTGCGCGCGACATAGGCTTCAGGCTGGTAATAGTCATAGTAGGAGACAAAATACTCAACCGCATTATCAGGAAAGAAGTTTCGGAATTCACCGTATAGCTGCGCCGCAAGGGTTTTATTGGGCGCGAGAATGAGGGCAGGACGTTGTGTCTGTTCGATAATTTTGGCCATGGTGAATGTCTTGCCTGACCCAGTGACACCGAGGAGGACTTGGTCACGTTCGCGCTCAGCCAAGCCTTCGCAGAGCTCTTTAATAGCGTTGGGTTGATCGCCCTTAGGTTCATAGTCAGAGACGAGCTTAAACCGCTTGCCGCCCTCTGATTTGGACGGGCGGTCAGGACGGTGGGGCACCCAAATGGCGGGCGCTTCTTGCACGCCAATATCTGAATCTAAAGCCATGGCTCAAAGGTAGGGCGGTGACGCTGATTTGCAAGGGAGCAGAGCGACCCGCCTGCATTTAATTCCTCATTAACGCTTTATTTGAGGAATATGTTTAGTGAGATGAATTATAAAGCGGCGCAAAAGGGAATTTCGGGATGAGATTGATAAATTTTTATATCGGCGTGATCGTTGCGGCCTCACTCGGCTTGACAGGTTGCGAGCAAATCCAAACGAAACTGTCGCCCAAAATGTCTAAGACGTCCAAAGTCACAAAGACGACCCCTGGGTCTAAGCTATCCAAAGCTGAGGACAGTGCGGATGCGGTGTCCAGTCAAAACCCTGCCTCATCGGTAAAGCCGCTAGGATATCTGCTGGATGTAAATGAGGCGAGCCCTGAAAAACTCGACCGTGTGCCAGGCATGACTCCAGAGATTAAAACTTTAATACTCAGCACGCGGCCATTTCTAGATATGGTTGAATTTGATGACGAGCTTGATTTGCTCAACGTGTCCGAAAAAGACCGTATGAAGCTTTATGAGCACGTTTTTATGGTTATCGACATAAATAATGGGATTCCAGAAGATTTGAACTTCGTGCCACAACTATCCAATAGCGCCGTCCATGCTGTGAAGTCAGCTCGCCCCTACGCGAAGCGCGATGACCTGAAGGCCGTGCTTAAGAAAACGCGGCAGAAGGATGAAGTTAACGCGATTATGCCCTATTTTAAAGTCGTTCCAGTGAAAAGTGAGAGTGCCCTCTGGTGACCCCGTGAAAACTCTCATCACAAGATAGTCACATAATAGCTGTAGATTTTCACAATAATAATGCCCATAAGGGAGTGAAACCCTTGGAAGGCCATCGCAACTAGATGGACGTGGGCGTGGTGTAATGAGTGATAGCAAAAAACCCTCACAGCAGGGCTATAAGATTTCTGAAAAAAGTGAGAGTGCAGCTAAACGCGACGCCCGTTTAATGAAGGCTATTGCCGTCGATAAAGACGGTGCAGCCCTTTCCGAGCTTTTCGAAGAATATGGCGGCAAACTTAGAGGGTGGTTGATGGCGCGCGGCGTTGGCTCGGCCACCGCGGAAGATATCATCCAAGACGTGATGATTAAGGTCTGGACGCGCGCAATTTTGTTTGACCCTGCCAAAGCCTCTTTTGCGACGTGGGTCTACCGCCTGACGCGAAACCGTATGATTGATCACAAACGTAAACATGGCCGCATGGAAATTCGTGACCCAGAGATTATGAGCATCGTCGCGGATGACGAAGTGCCGTCTGCTGAAGACTTTTTTATTGAAGACCAAACGGCTGAAAATCTTCACATTGAAATCGCGCGGCTAACAGTGGCGCAACAAGACGCCATTCGCATGGCCTATATGGAGTTTAAAACCCATAAAGAAATCGCTGAGGAGACAGGCTTACCACTTGGCACAGTAAAAACGCGTATTCGCAGTGCTATCCAAGCTTTGCAAGGCAATATGAAAGTTCGCTCAATAGAAGGGACTTAATG
>CALLME010000267.1 GCA_938007945.1 uncultured Caulobacterales bacterium | reverse complement strand
CGGAAGGCAACCGGATTACGTCCCACCGCGCTTTGAGACCGCCTGCGCCATCGGACGAGACCCGCTCTGTTTCTTCCATATGGATGAGGTGGGCGAGGACGCTATGCGCGGCGGCGGGGTGGAGGCGTTTATCGACGTCCTGATAGATATGCGCGACCATATCACCAATGCTGTGTTGGCCGTCTTTGATGGCCGCGAGGATTTGGGCTTCGCGAGCATGGCGGTGGGCGATGTACGCGCTGACAAATTCTGTCGGTGCATCGATTGATGTGCCGTGGGTTGGCCAAATCTTGTCAAAGCCGCGGGCTTTGACGCGCTCAAGACTTTTGAGGTAGTCGCCCATATGCCCGTCAGGTGGGGACACAACGCTCGTGGACCAACCCATAATATGATCACCCGAGAAGAGGATGTTCTCCTCCAGCAGCGCAAAGCAAAGGTGGTTAGAGGTATGGCCCGGCGTGTGGAGCGCTTCTAGCGTCCAGCTGTCGCCTTTGACTGTATCGCCGTCGCGCATTTCGACGTCGGGACGGAAAGAGAGGTCATCCCCTGCCTCGAGCCGCACTTCGCCGCCTTCGGGTGCGCGCATTTGCAGGCCGTAGCCATGGACTTGGCAGTCGTGAACTTTGGCCAGCGGCGCGGCAAGGGGGGAGTGGTCCATATGATGGTGTGTGACAAGAACGTGGCTGACATGGCGGCCGTCGAGGGCTTTCCAGAGTGCCTTGCGGTGGGCGGGTGTGTCAGGGCCAGGGTCGATGACGGCGACTGTACTGCCTGGCTCAGTGCCGCCGATTATATAAACGCCCGTGCCCGTATAGGTGAACGGCCCTGGATTATCGGCAATCACGCGCTGCACAAGGGGGGAAAGCTGATCGAGGCGACCATAGTCAAAGTCAAATTGTCTGACAAAAGGGATAGCCATGGGGCGCGTATGCTCTTTCTCTTACGTGAATCACCTGCGAGCCTTATAGCGGCGCAAATGGCGATTGCCCATGACTTTCACGTGAGGGGGGGGGTGGGGTTACTCCACGCGGCGCACACCAAGGCCGCGCACACGCTCCTTGCCGTTTGTGATGCTGAGGCGGTAACTCCCCACAGCGCCGCGAGAGATGCGCGCGGTAAGATCGCCTTTGGGGATATAGTTCAGCCGGCCATTAACGCCCTTCCAGACTTGGCCGTTCTCCATCGTAATCACGATACCTGCGCGTGTTTTTGAAACTGATTTAACAGGAAATTCAAGCACGTCGTCCTTCTCGCTATCGCCGAGGCTCGGCAGTCCAAGCTTAGGCAGTGAGGGAAGGGAAAATCCAAACGCCTCGCGCTTGAAGGTCTTCGCGGTCTTGGCATCAATTGCGACAATCTCTTTTTTCGCCTCGCGCTGGCCCAAAACGGCGACGCTGGCGTCGTAACAGGCAAGGCGCTCCGTCGGATCAGCGATGGTTTTGCAGGCATAGACACTCGCGAGCGGACTGTTCGAATTCGTGGCCTTGGCGGGTATTTGCGCCGCACTTGTACTCGTAATTGCAAAGGGTAGAATCAGGGCCGCACCCATAGCCCTGTGAAGGGGCAAATGTCTAAATTTAGGTCGTTTCATCAGTGTCTCTCCGTGGGATGTCGCGCGTCTAGCAGAGGCTTTATCGCGGTGTAAGGGCCTGAAAACAGCTAAATTTAGCATATTGAGCGCTTTTATCCTCAAATAGAGCCCAATAAAGGGCATTTTTGCAACAGTTCACAAAAAATATCACACGCGCTCACAATATCGGGACAATAACGTGAAATCCATCTTGAGTTTGGGCAGGGCCTCGGCTAGTGAGGCCAAGATTACGTTTTGGACACGTCCAAACGTCGCCGTGCGGGGATTCGCACATTAAATTGTGTGCGTTCATCGTACATTTAAACAGAAACCAGTTCGAAGGGGTTTTAAGTGACTAAAACAAACAAAAAACAGTTATTGCTGACGACATTGTTGTCTGGCGTAACATTTGGCGCAGCAGCTGCTCCGTCATTCGCGCAAACAACAGACGAAATCGTCGTAACAGGTACTCGCGTTGAGCGTCAGAACCTAGATGCGCCGTCTCCTGTAACATCAATCGATTCAGAAGCGCTTAGCGTTGCTAACACAATCAACACAGAGCAGTTCATTAACTCGCTCCCACAAGTTGTTCCAGCTTTTGACGGTACATCAAACAACCCAGGTACAGGTACAGCGACTGTCTCGCTCCGTGGCCTTGGTTCGTCACGGACCCTCGTCCTCGTTGACGGCTTCCGCTTTGTATCTGCAAACGGCGACGGTGTTGTCGATTTGAACTCAATCCCTGCGTCACTTGTGAAGCGTGTTGACATCGTCACTGGCGGTGCGTCAGCGGTTTACGGTTCAGACGCGATGGCCGGTGTTGTTAACTTTGTTCTTGATGACGAATTTGAAGGCATCGAAGTTGACGGATCTTATGAAATGTCAGACCGCGGCGATGCGGGCATCAAAAACGTTGGCATCACACTTGGTGGTAACTTCGACAATGGTCGTGGTAACGCAACTGTCTATGCAGGCTACTCACAGCGTGACGCCGTCTTCCAAGGCGACCGCGACTTTTCCGCTGTTGCGAATGATGACAACGGTACAGGTTTTGACCCATTCGGTTCAGCTGGTGTTCCAGGATCACGCTTGTTTGATAGCAACTTCAACTTTACTGAGCTCGGTTTCGATGGCGCCCCTAACCCAATGTTTGGTGCTGACACGTTTAATTCAGATAATGTTTTCACTGGACGCGCTGTTACAAATGCTTGTGGTAACAACGGCGGCAGCTTGCGTGACCCAGATGGCTCTTTGAGTTTTGATGCGGATGATAATCCAATGCAAACTATCAGTGGCGACGAATTTTGTGGTGGTAACGTATCGTTTGACGCGGATGGTAACTTCATCCCTTGGATTAACTCTGGTCCGAACACAACGCGTTATAACTATGCGCCAGTAAACTACCTACAACTTCCTCAAGAGCGTTATTCTTTGGCTGCTTTTGGTACTTACGATATTACGGATACAGTAACAGCAAAGCTTAAGGGTATGTTTACGTCGAACACTGTTCCCCAAGAGCTGGCACCAACGCCTTTCTTTAACACTGTAACAATTAACGCGGCGACAAACCCATTCTTGTCAGACGCACAGCGTGCGACATTTACGGCGGCTGCGCTTGCAGGTGGCCAAGATCCTGAGGCATATCAAGTCTTTATTGGTCGTCGTATGGTAGAAGTAGGCCCTCGCGTCTCTGACCAAGAGCTACAGTCCATGCAAATTTCTGGCGATCTATCTGGTCAGTGGTCGGAAGACTGGGACTGGGATATTCACGCTCACCTATCTCGTTCCTCTGGTACACAAGTTCAGACTGGTAACCTCTCTATTTCAGCCATGCAAGAAGCTGTATTCTCTGGTGATTGTAATATCTTCGGTGAGGCTAACTTCTCACAAGAGTGTGCTGATCGTGTATCACGTACTGGTGCCGCTCAAATCGTTTCAGAGCAGCGCTCTGTTGTTGCAACGACGGACGGTCCTGTCAAAGGTATCGTGTCTCCGATGGCTGAAAACCCGCTCTCACTTGTGGGTGGTGTTGAGTATCGTCAGGAAGACTTCGACTTCCGTCCAGACTCAGTTTTGGGTCCAGACGTTTCAGGCTTTAACCAGTCACTCCCTGTCAAAGGTGACTTCAACACTTACGAAGTCTTTGGTGAAGCTTACTTACCGCTCATTGAAGGCGCTGCATTTGCAGAAGAACTCTCACTAAACGGTGCGTATCGTTACTCTGACTATTCAACTGTTGGTGGCGTATCATCATACGCGGCTGGTATCGAATGGGCACCAGTTTCCAGCGTTCGTTTCCGCGGTCAAATCCAGCGGTCTGTGCGTGCACCAAATGTGCAAGAGTTATTTGCACCGCAAACAAACGGCTTCCCAGGTGCGACTGACCCATGTGCACAACCAGGTGCCTCGGCAATCGCAGCGCTTTGTCAAGCAACAGGTGTTCCAGCAGGTTCCGTTGGCAATCCAGATATTCAGCCAAACAGCCAAACTGAAGGTCTCTTCGGTGGTAACCCTGAGTTGGCCGAAGAAACATCTGATACAATCACACTTGGTTTCGTGGCTCAGCCATCAGCGATTCCAGGCCTCACATTGACTGTCGATTACTATAACATCGACGTTGAAGACGCGATTGGCACTGCAGGTATCCAGACTGTTCTAGACAATTGCTATAATGGAGTTGTGCCAGAGTTCTGTAATCTGATTAATCGTCGTGGCGATGGATCAATTGATAACGTAGAATTGACAAACCAGAACGTTGCATTTTTGGGCGTTGAAGGTATCGACGTTGAAATCGATTACTCATTCGATGCGCCAAGTTTGATTGGTGGTGAGTTTGGCTTGAACATCATCGGTGGTTACAAAATCGCTGACGAATTCCAAGCGCTTGAAATCACAGACCGTGATGATTGTGTTGGCTTCATGGGTGGCCGTGCAGGTGCTTGTGGTGAGCCTTCGCCAGAGTGGAAGCACACAGCGTCTCTTCGTCACGTCAAAGGTCCAGTTCTCACGACACTTCGTTGGCGCTACCTCTCAAACGTGAAAGTTGACGATCCACTTCGTGATCTTGACCCGTCTGAGCTATTTGCAAACGAAACAGGCGCGAAGAACTACTTCGATCTGTCTTCACAGTGGGATATCTCTGATCACTTCCAGATTTCTGGCGGTATCATCAATGTCTTTGACGTTGATCCACCAGTGCTCGGCGATTGCTGTTCAGAGCAAGCCAACACTTACCCAGCGACATACAACCCATT
>CALLME010000266.1 GCA_938007945.1 uncultured Caulobacterales bacterium | reverse complement strand
GTGGGGATGTATCCCAAAAATCAATTTATCGGCACAGACGTTCCGCACCGCCCTGATACATTTTACGGCCTCGCCAAATGTTTTGCCGAAGATCTGGGCAGTCTTTATTGGGATAAGCGCGGCCTTGAGAGCGTACATATGCGCATTTTGTCCTGCGCCCAAGTTTCAAATCCGCGTGCTGTCGGGACATGGCTGTCCTATGATGACCTCATTCAACTTGTTGAAAAATCTATCACGACGCCCGTGACGGGATTTAGCATTGTTTACGGTGTCTCCGATAATGACAGAACACCCGTCGATAATGCAAAGGCCAGTCATCTGGGTTATTGCCCGAAAGATAATGCAGAACAATTCGCGCAAGAGATTTACGCAAGCAATCCTACGCTCAATCCACAAAATCCGGGCGACTACTGTCACGGCGGGCCATTCGCGGCAGTAGAACTCGGCCAAAGCGGTGTCGCCACTATGAAAATTATTGATGATACCAAGACTACATAGCCTTCAGTCCAATGAGAAATAGCGCATCGCAACCGCGTCGCTGATATCATGGCATCTGTAGTGCCTATGAGCGTATAATTTTCCTTATAAGGAATTGCAAAGATTACGGCTTAACGCCGTTTTTGACAGTCATTTATCATCTGGGCCGTGAACATTTTTCAAGTTCCAACGTTTCGAATGAAAATTCCAAGCAGTTTGTATTATATTTTTCAAACTTGAATGTTGTGCCGTAAAACCGAGCGCCTCTTTGGCTCGTTTAGGATCAGCGTAGAGACGCGTGAGATCACCATCGCGACGTGGTGCGTTATCATAGGGCACTGCTTTTCCTGTGACCTTTTCAATCATTTGCAGAATTTCAAGATTAGACACGCCTTTGCCCGTTCCGATGTTAACTTTGCTGTGTGTCAGGCCATTGGCAAAGGCTTTAAGGCCGCAAAGGTGGGCGGCGGCAATATCGCTGACATGGATATAATCGCGAATGCAGGTGCCGTCAGGCGTATCGTAATCCGTGCCAAAAATCTTCATTCGCCCGCGCAGGCCCGCGGCTGCTGCCAATGCGATTGGGATCAGATGTGTTTCGGGGTCATGCTCTTCTCCAATCTCCCCCGAGACATCCGCGCCTGAAGCATTGAAATAACGGAGTGTGATATAGGTGAGGCCATAGGCTTTGTGATAGCTTTGTATCATGTGCTCTATGGTGAGTTTGGTTTTGCCGTAAACGCTAAAGGGGTTTTGCACTTGGCTTTCAAGAATTGGCATCTGATCTGTCTCGCCATAAGTCGCGCAAGTTGACGAAAAGATGAGATTCCTAAGGCTCAAGCTGCGCATGGCTTCGAGCAAGTTAAGCGCGCCGACTACATTGTTCTCATAAAACCCCGCCGGGTCTTTCTCGCCAATGCCAACTTCAATAGAGCTCGCAAGATGCACAATTGCATGGGCGTCCTTATGCTTTGTAAATGCGGCGAGCGTGGCTGGCTTGTCACGCAAATCCACCGTTTCGAACGGGCCCCATTTAACGGCATGTTTGTGCCCTGAGCTGAAATTATCAAAGGTGATGGGCGTTGCGCCTTTATCTGCAACAGCTTTGCAGACATGCGCGCCAATATAGCCCGCCCCGCCAACAACAATTATTTTTTGGCCTGTCAGCTCGTCATCCATTAGCTGACCCAAAAGCTTTCAGGATGTTTATCGAGCAGAGCGGTTTTCCAGGTTTCCAATTTATCTATGGCGATACAGGCTACAATACAGCCGCCAAACCCGCCGCCCGTTTGCCGTGCGCCTAAGGCCCCCAGTTTAATGGCATCTTCAACAAGGGCGTTGACTTTTGGTACTGTAATTTCGAAATCATCCCGCATGGATATGTGGCTTTCATTCATAAGCTTTCCGAGCCGCACCATATCATGCTGTCGTAAACATGTTACGGCCTCCACAGTGCGGCGATGATCCGTCATACAATGCTTTGCGCGGCGGCGCAAAACATCCGGCAAGTTTTTGAGCGAGTCAAATTCAGAGTCAGTCATTTGGCAGATATTGTCATGACCGAGTTCCGCCTTCACGGCATCGCACTCCTCTTTACGCTCTTTATAACGGCCCTCATTGAGCTGCCGAAACTGACCGGAATGAATAACGGCCATGTGATAATTCTTAGGCAAGTCGACTAATTCATATTCGAGCGTTTCCGTATCCAAGGCCAGAGCCTGTCCGGGATTAGCAATCGCCACTGCCATTTGATCCATTATCCCGCAAGGCATGCCGATATACTCATTCTCAATACGCCGGGCGAGGACGGCGATGTCCTTATCGGAGGTGCCGGCTTTTGCAATATCTCTCGTTAATTTTAAGATACCGACTGTGACAGCGGCAGACGAGGAAATGCCTGCGCCGAAAGGCAGGGTGGTCTCAACAGCAATATCGGCGCCGCCATTCAGATAGCCCTGTTCATTGGCCAAAATAATCGCGCCCGTGATGTAATCGGACCAATGTTGCGTTGATTTGTCGCTCAGCCTGCGCTCTGCTAGGTCTTCAAACTTATCCGACCAGATACGGATTTCGTTATCATTTCGTGGTGAGAACGCGAGGGAGACGCCAAGCTTGAGAGCTGTCGGCAAAACCATGCCGCCATTGTAATCCGTATGCTCACCAATCAGATTAACACGGCCAGGCGTAAAGCCGCTGATATCGGGCTTTCGGCCGAACACAGTTTCAAAACGCTCTTCAATCACTAGAGAGCTCTTAGGGTCTTTGCTGCCATTTCAGGCATGACATCAACTGTAAATGTGCCAGTTGATTGTTCAACAGAGGCCAAGTATTTCACGCGACCTGGCGACCGCAATAATGGGTAGAACTGAGCCGTAAAGTGAAAGCGATCATCTGCGTTTAAGGGCGCGGCATGCAGGGATAGCATATAAGCCGTTGGGCGCTGGAAGTATTCATCATAGCGGCGCGTCATGTCCCCGAGCAGATCTGCAAAGCCGTCCAGTTGTTCTTCATTGAAATCCCAAGGTCCGCGAAATGGCTCATCTGGAGCAACCCAAATCTCGAAAGGGAAACGTGCAAAAGGTGGGCAGAAAGCTGTGAGGCCTCCCGCATGAGCCACGCTGTAATCCGGTTTGAACGTCTTTATATCCGCCGCAAGATTATAGCCCGCTTCAAAAGCGTTCATCGCGTCTTGCTGTACGCGTGGCACGAAAGGGAAGGCGTAGATCTGACCATGCGGGTGATGCAAGGTTACGCCAACCTCATCGCCGCGATTTTCAAAAGGCAGCACAAATTCACAGCCTTGATCAAACAGCGTTTCGTAACGGTCATTCCACGCGGCCAGCAATAGGCGCCGCTTATCTTGCCCAATGGTGTGAAGGTTGCCTGAATCTTCGGGACCATAGACGATGACATCACAACGACCGCCGGCTCGTATGAGCTTCACTCCATCAATGACGTCAGGGCGCGGAGCCTCCACATGCAAGCTGGTAAACTTATTCTCAAAAACGGCGAGCTCGAAATCGGCAAAAGGTATTTCCGTCGGTGCGCCGCCTGGTAGGGTGGGGGCTAACGGATTATCCGCAGCAGAGGGCTTAAATGTGCGGTTTTGACGATGGGCGGCATAGATATTCCACTCATCCCGCAGCGGATGATAACGCAGCTCTCCGCCCTTTGCGACCTCGCCGTCATCTTCGGTTTGAGGCTTGAGCTTATGGGCTTTATAACCATAGAGAAACAAGTCTCGCCCGTCCTGCTTGACGAAGTGTCTACGGTGAACCGTGCGGCCTTTTGTTTTATGCCGAATATGTGCCAATATATCTGTCATTGAACTCGATATTTGCGAAAACGAACATTTTTGTAACCCTAGATAATGTAATTGGCTAGAGGAAATGTTTGTTTTTTAAGTGATTTCATCGTGAAGTGTAATGATAATACAGGCTATTGCGCGTAAAATGTTTGTCTAAAACGGATTTCACATAAACGAACTCTCTGCTAAGCCAGTCATATGAAAAAATTCGAACCCTCAAAGAGACAAGCGTCGATACTCCAGATGGTAGATGAATTTGGGTTTGTTGCGACGGAGGCGATGGTCACCGAGTTCAATGTGACGCCACAAACCATTCGCCGGGATTTGAATGAACTCAGTGAGCATGGTTTACTGAGCCGCTTCCACGGGGGCGCGGGACAGGTTAAGAGTGCAGAGAATCCACCGTATAAAGATCGCTTACAAACGGGTGTGGAAGCGAAGCGAAAAATTGCTACCGCGACGGCCGCGCTCATACCCAACGGGGCGTCTATCTTCCTGAGTACGGGAACAACGATTGAAGCCATTGCTGAAGCCCTGTTAGAGCACGAAAAGCTACATGTTTTTACCAATAACCTCCATGTTGCCCGCATATTGACTCAAAATGACAGTTTTCAGATAATTGTATCTTGCGGGCAGGTGAGACATTCAGATGGGGGAATAATTGGGTCTTCCTCAGATGATTTTATCAGTGATTTCCGTATGGATGTCGGCATTGTTGGGATTAGCGGTGTTGATGAAGATGGGTCGCTCTTGGAATATGACCCGCAAGAAGTGAAAACAGCTAAGACTATTCTGAGAAATTCTCAGAAAGTTATAATGGTGGCCGATCGTCACAAATTTGGACGGCGGGCTATGAACCGCATTGGGCATATACGTGAGCTTGATGTTATCATCACAGATGGCGAACTGGATTCGCATTTCAATAATATCTGTGATGCAGAAAACATAGACGTTATCATTTCGGATTAGCGCCTCCAATTTTTGGAAACCACCTGAAAACCCCACCTTTTCTCCCAGAACGGGACGTTGAAAGGTCATTTATAGCGTAATTGGGTCTATACTGTACGCGAATTCGAACAAAACTTATAAAAATGTACTATTTAGAGTCATTATTTGACTTTTATGCTTCTAAAAAATTGGAAATAGGTGATTTTCATAGATTTTTTGGTGCAATTTTACAACATATTCCGATAAATGTTCGAAAAAGAATATTTTTAGACTTGACGAAAATGGACGCAAATTTAGTGTGCAGGCAAATGTCGCACAAATAAGCGGCAAATTTCTAAATATTACTCAGGGAGAGGTCTAATGATATTTAACAAGAAAAACTTACTGGCTTGCACCGTTGGTGCCGCAGCTATGATGCTGGCCGCGCCGGTTGTGGCGCAAGAGGCAAATACGTTAGAAGATGAAGTCATTGCCACAGGTATTCGAAGCTCTATCAAGCGTGCTCAAGACATTAAGCGAGAAGCTGTTGGTGTCGTCGATGCAATTGCAGCCGAAGACCTCGGTAAGTTCCCTGATTTAAATGTCGCTGAATCTCTCCAGCGTATTTCGGGTCTTGCCATTGACCGTTCTGGCGGTGAGGGACAAGCTGTGACAATCCGTGGTCTTGGACCTCAATTCAATACTGTTCTCATGAATGGTCGTCAAATTGCGACAGACTCAGGGGGACGTGAGTTTAACTTTGATGTTTTGGCTGCTGAGCAAATTACAGGGGCGACCGTTTACAAATCCGGACGCTCAAATCTCCAAGAGGGCGGTATCGGCGGCACAATCAATGTTACGACCGCGCGTCCATTTGATAATCCGGGCTTCCAGATGGCAGGTTCTGTCAAAGGCGTTTATGAAAGCCTCTCCGAGAAGATCTCTCCTGCTGGCTCCCTTCTCATCAGCAACACCTTTAATAATGATACATTTGGTTTGCTCGGTGCTGTTAGCTACCAAGAGCGAGATGTGCAGATTAACCAGATTGGGACGGCCGGTTGGCGTCCCGGGCAAACCATTTCCAACAACCGTGATGGCGTGCTTTTTGAAAATGCTTTTATCCCACGTAACTGGGATCAAATCGTTGATAATCAAAAGCGAACACGCTTGAATGCAAGCTTAGCGGCGCAATTTGCGCCTAATGACGACATCACCATCACTCTTGATGGTTTTGTGTCAAAGTTTGAGGTCGACTCACTTGTCACAGACCTCGCCTCTTGGTTCGAACCTGATCGGGTTGGCAGCGCGACAGTAGACGGCAACGGAACACTCACTCAGTTTACGCAGGAAATTGGCTTGAACCAAGGTTCCGGTGATCCGGCGTCTGACTTTGTGTCTACAACACGAAACTCACGTGATGTGACAAATAAGGGATTTGGTCTAAACATTGACTGGCACGCAACTGAAAATTTGAATGTTAGTTTGGACGCGTTTCATTCAACAGCCGAGAATGACCGGGCTGGCAAAGACAGGTTCAATGTTGTCGGTATCATCAATAATTACTCATTTGACGGCACGGGTGAGAGGCCCGTTGTTGCCCATGACGGGTTTTCAGGCGGAAGTCTGCCTGATGCGAGCTTAAGCCGTCTTCACTATAATGAAAAAGGCAACGTCCCGACTGACGAGGATGAAATCACAGAGTTTAAAGGTGACTTCGTTTACACCCCAGATGTTGACGCTGTTAAAGCTGTGCGCTTTGGGGCCTATAGCCAGATGCGTGAAAAGTCGCGATTCCAAATCTTTGGCAACCAATGTGCCTTCTGCGGGTATCAGGTGGCCGCGCCAAATGCGACAATCGACTTCCGCCCCTTTACCGCGAATAATTTCTTCCCAGGTCTTATTGACACATTCTACACATATGATGGGGATGCCTATATTGATTTCTTGGCTTCAGAAGGCGTTCCAATCCAAACAACTCTTCAAAACAACCGCTATACTATCAATGAAGATATTTTGAGCGCCTATGTTGATACAACGCTCGGATTTGAAGCGGGGGATATTCCCGTCGAAATTAATATGGGTATGCGTTATTCAAATACCGATATTGACGTCACCGCCGTTCAAAGCTTCATCGCAGATGTGGTTCCGACCACTGACCTAACGCTTTTCTCAAATGTGTTTGGTGAGGCTACGGACATCAATGAAGGTGGATCGTATTCAAATTTCCTTGGAAATCTGGATGTGTCTTTTGACGTCCGAGAGGACATGAAGCTGCGCTTTGCCGCTTATGAGTCGCTTACGCGCGCCACGATGTCAGAGCTTTCGCCAGCAACTAACTTCGGTGAGCCGCGTCGTCAGAACCTGACGGCTAGCGGCGGTAACCCAGCACTAAACCCGTTCAAATCAACAAACTTTGATGCAGCCTTCGAATGGTATTACGAAGAAGGTAGTGTCTTCTCAATCGCGGCTTTCCATAAAGATATCGACGATATTATCGTAAACTTAACGGGTAATGAGAGCTTCACACTGGCTAATCGTAGTGCGGCTGATGGCTTCCGCTGTGCGGGAACAACCCCAAGCTGTGCGCCGCCGGGTGATATTGACCCGTCCCGTCCGGGCTTTGATGTGATTGCGAATACGGAAGAACTTAACGGTCAGAGCGAGCTTTATCGTGTTAGCCGCCCTCAAAACGGCGAGAGCGCAAAAGTTAAAGGTATCGAAGTCGCCATTACGCATGTTCTGGATAATGGCTTTGGCCTTTCTGCAAACGCGACTTTTGTTGACAGTAATGTAGTCCTTGATCCGACATCGGCCACGAACTTCTCGCTTGAGGGTGTGGGAGATTCGCAAAATGTCGTTCTTTTCTATGAGAATGACCGCATGCAAGGCCGTGTAGCTTATAACCGTCGCGAGGGTTTCCTGCGCCGTATTGATAACGGATTTAACGGCGAACCCATCAATACTGAAACTTTTGGCCAGTTTGATGCCAGTGCAAGCTATAACATTAATGATCAATATAGTGTTTTTGTTGAAGGCATTAACATTACAGGTGAAGAGCTCCGCCAAACGGGACGTTTCCCTAACCAAATCTACTCTATCGAGGATAATGGGTCACGCTACGCTATTGGTATTCGCGGCAAATGGTAAAGCTGCCACATTGACGAACCCTGAGTTAAGGGCTGATAAGAGACCTTATCAGCCCTTATTTTTTGCATAGAGTTTTGGATAATGTCAGACGCAATTAAATCCATTGTTATTGTTGGCGGCGGCACCGCCGGTTGGTTAAGCGCCGCTATCATTGCGGCGCACCATAAGAACCGGCCTGATGAGACCTTGAAAATTACGCTCGTCGAAGCATCAGATATCCCGACTATCGGCGTCGGTGAGGGGACTTGGCCAACTATTCGCAACACAGTGCGAATGATTGGGATTGATGAGAAGAAGATATTCAAAGAATGCTTTGCTGGCTTTAAGCAGGGTGGAAAATTCGTCAACTGGGTGACGGAAGATGACTTCTATTATCACCCTTTCACAGTCCCGCTTGGCTATGGCCAAATGGATTTGGCCCCTTATGTCGAAGAGATCGAAGACTTCGCGCTTGAGGTTAATTATCAGCAAGAGATATGCGAAGCTGGGCTTGCGCCGAGGTCCTTAGCCGAAGGCGAGTTTCAAAGTGTTTGTAACTATGCCTACCATCTGGATGCTGGCGCTTTCGCCAATATTCTAAAAGAGCATTGTAAATCTGAGCTGAGTGTTGAGCATTTTATCGGCACAGTGAAAGATGTGATCCTTGATGAAAAAGGACATATAAGCATTCTAAATCTTGAAAGTGAGGACGGCCCTTTTGAATTGACAGCCGACCTCTTTGTTGATTGCACGGGCTTTCGCTCGCTCTTGCTAGGCAAGGCGCTGGGCGTGCCTTTTGTTTCAAATGAAAAGTATCTTTTTAATAACAAGGCATTGGCCCTGCATGTGCCCTATGAGGATGAGGACGATCCTATCGCGCCTCACACTATTGCCACGGGACAGAATGCGGGCTGGACGTGGGATATCGGCCTGACGAACCGCCGCGGTGTTGGCCATGTTTATTCAGACGCTTACTTATCTGATGACGAAGCTGAAGAAAATTTGTCCAAATATATTGGTCAGTCACTCGATAAATTTTATATCAAAGATATCAGCTTCCAGTCCGGCTATCGACAGCAAACATGGAAGCATAATTGTGTGGCTGTCGGGCTGGCTTGTGGCTTCGTTGAGCCGTTGGAGGCTACGGCAATCATGCTGGTTGAAGTCGCGGCACGTTACATCGCTGAAAACCTACCGGCAGAACAATCGACCATGGCGGTCACGGCTAAGCGTTTTAATCAACAGATGGATTATCGTTGGTCGCGTATCACAGATTTCTTGAAACTGCATTATATGCTCACGCAGCGTCCGGAACCATATTGGCGCGCTCATTGCGACCCGGCTTCTATCCCAGATAGCCTCAAAGAAGACCTCGCAATTTGGAAATACCGCGGACCCATTAAATCGGATTTCGATGGTGTCGCAGAATTATTCCCTGCAGCGAGCTATCAATATGTGCTTTATGGTATGGGCTATAAACCGGATTATTCACGCCAATCCTATCTTTACGATCAGCACAAAAATGCTGAGCGTATTCGCCAGAAAAACCGATTGATGACGCAGCAACTTCTACAAACCCTGCCGCCTCACAGAGATTATATTGAGCACTGGCTCGAGCAATAGGACCCTATAATGGCGAAACTCACCGCTTTAACATTAGACGCGCATAAAGGCTATAAGCTTAAAGAGAAAAGCGGCGTTATCTATGCTCAAAATGCGCATATGTTACCGCTCCGCGTGACTGAGGTTGTGCAGGCAATAGTGGACTTTCCAGTAGTGATAAGCCGTATGAGCAATGGCGCAATGAGCTTATCTGCATTGACGAGCTTTGAGCCAAGCAAAAATCTCTATGTCGTAAGCGGTGAATGGCATTCGAGCTTTCAGCCTGCTGCCATGAAAACCTATCCGCTTTTTTTGATGAAAGAAGAGATGGGACGTCCTGAACTTATTTTGGGTGTGGATGCGGATAGCGACGCATTATCAAAAGAGGAGGGACTGGCTCTGTTTGACCAAAAGGGTAAACTCTCTCTGCCTATAAAACAGCTTAAAGCCCAACTCGCGGAAGACTCAAAGAATATGGTTCACACCTTTCAATTCTTTGAAACGCTCGAAAAATTTGATTTGATAAGATCTATTGATTTGGCGCTAAATTATACAGATGGCCAAACAAACCGTATTCGTGGTCTCAGTATGATCCATGAAGATAACTTACAAAGCCTTTCCTCCGAACGCCTGACGGAACTACGTGACAGTGGTTATCTCGCGCCTCTCTATGCCATGCTCTTTTCGGTCTTTCAGCTTAATGCGCTTATTCGCCGAAATAATGCGTCCGTGGGCACGGCCAAGATCAAGAATATTAATTTGGAAGTCAGTAAAGACAACCGTTCTGCCTAGGAGCTAGCCGTGATTACCGTTTCCAAAAATAAAACTTTTGCGTTGACTAACGCCTATTTCTCTTATGTCTTTCGCGTTTCGCCAGAAGGCATTTTGGAGCATTTGCATTATGGCGGTCCATTGCGTGACCCTTTGAATGTTGTGGTACATCATCTGCGTACGCAGCGCGAAGTCGCCTCAAACTTTCAAGGCGGGCCTTATTTTAGCCTTTCCGATACGCCGCAGGAGTTTCCGAGTTTTGGGACATCGGATTACCGCTTTCCAGCTCTGCATGGGCGTAATTCGGACGGCAATACGGTCTTTTCGCTGCATTATAAAAAATATCGAATGGTCAAAGAGAAGCCGCGTTTAAAGAGGCTCCCTTCAGCTCGGGGCGGCGATAGTGAAACGCTTATCGTGACGCTAGAGGACCCGCTACATAAGCTGGAGGTCGAGCTCTATTACACAATTTATGAACATTACGGCGTGCTAGTACGTTCTGCCAAATTTAAAAACAAAGGCGAAAAAGAGCTTCAACTTCAACATGCCTTTAGCTCCGCGATTGACTTGCCGCCGCATGAATATGAAATTTTGCATCTACACGGCACGTGGTCGCGGGAATTTAATGAAGAGCGCATTGATGTTCCGAAAGGGCGCTTCGTCGTTGACAGCTCTCGCGGGACGTCAAGCGCGGCGCATAATCCTTTTATCGCCATCGTTCAAAAAGGCACCACAGAGGAATTTGGCCGCGTTCACGCGACGACCCTGATGTATAGCGGAAATTTCGCTTTATCCGTAGAGAAGGGGGAATTTGAAGATGTCCGCCTTCTCGCAGGTATTAATCCTTTCAATTTCCACTGGCGCTTAAAGCCCGGCAAGAAATTCTGTACGCCAGAGGCCCTGCATGTCTATGCCGATAAAGGCTTGCGCAGTATGAGCCATATTTGGCATGAATTTATTCGCGATAAAATCTCACCAGAGCGTTTCCGCCATAAACCTCGGCCTACATATCTGAATACATGGGAAGCGGCTTATTTTGATGTCGACGAAGATAAAGTGCTTCATCTGGCCGATAAAGCCAAAGAGATTGGCGTGGATATGCTTGTCCTTGATGATGGCTGGTTTGAAGGCCGGCGCGATGATACATCCTCTCTGGGTGACTGGACGGCGGATAAGGAGCGGTTCCCTAATGGCATTCCCGCACTTGCGGCGAAAGTCAAAGCTAAAGGCCTCAAATTCGGGATTTGGTTTGAACCAGAAATGGTCAATCCAAATAGTCAGCTTTTTGAACAACACCCTGATTGGATACTCCACGTTCCGGGACGTCAGCCCTCACTTGGTCGCAATCAACTGACGCTGGACCTCTCACGTCCAGAGGTGATCGATTATCTTTACGGCCAGATTGATAATATCCTGTCTTGCGGCGACATTGATTACGTCAAATGGGATATGAACCGGAATATGACAGAGGTCGGGTCTGCTGGGCAGTCTAAAAACCGTCAGCGCGAGGTGTCGCACCGCTACATGCTCGGGCTTTATAATTTGCTTCGTCGTCTTGTGAAAAAATATCCGGATGTGCTCTTTGAAAACTGCGCC
>CALLME010000265.1 GCA_938007945.1 uncultured Caulobacterales bacterium | reverse complement strand
AGGTTTTGTCTTATTCTCAGCCATCTGATGCCCCTAATCTTCGTGAAGCGGCAAAACCGTTTGCCGCGTCGCAATATACCACACGCAAGGCAGAATCAGAACCGCCCCGAAAATATAGCGCGGATAGAGCGTCTCTTTGAGGAATATGACACCAAGAATACAAGCAAAGACTGTCACCATCAGCGTCAGAGGCACCACGGTTGAAATGTCGTATTGTTTTACCAGTGTAAAATATTGACCATGGGCGAAAATTGTAATCGCGATTGCAGCATAGCCCCCTGCAATGAGGAGCGGCCATTTAGAATTTGCCCATACCTCGCCCTGCCCGCTTTCAAATATTAGCGAGGCTGGCGCCATGGTTAGCAGCACGATGACTGCCATCCATGTCACGTATTGTGTCCAATCTATATCCCCCACGCGCTTCATCACGACGGACCCAACAGCCAGCGCAAAATAGGCGGCGATGATGTAAAGTAATCCAATATCAGCGCCAATCGCGTCGGGTTCATAGACCATGACGACAACGCCAATGATAGCCCCCGCGATGGCTAGGCTGCGTCGCCACCCGACTTTCTCGCCTAGAAAGATGACCGATAATATTGTCGCGAACGGGATAAGCATTTGCGAGACAATAGAACTTCCCGACGCGCTCGCGGTTTGCAGTCCCGTATAGAGAAAACCAAGGTGGAGTGGGCCAACGCAGGCGCAAACAATAAGGAGGAGCCCGAACTTTTGTGGGCGCGGCTTGAACAACACCCACCCCATCACAAGGAGCACAATCAGAGCCCGAGTTGCAGCCAGCATAAAGGGCGGCACGGGATTATTGCCAACAGCCCAAGCAGACACGACAAAATTCCCTGCCCATCCAAGGCAACAGAGCATCATGATGATAAAATCAGAGAGTTTCACGCCAGTTGTTTAACGGCATAGAGCGTTATAGCAAGGCTACTTTAACAAGGGTGAGCGGCGTTTGAACGCTAGTCGTCGACAGTCCATCCATCGGGCGTACGGTGCGCGTCAATAACAGGACCTTCATCATCAAGTGAGCCTGTGCGAAAAGGTGTGCCAGAGGCTTTCATCTTCGCTTCCATCTCTTTACGCGCCGCTTCGAAATGCGCTTTGGGGCCGAAGGGGCGACCAAAGAGTTTAGCGCGTGTCCAGAAAAACGCAAATACGACGAGGCCGAGCACGACAAGGCCCGCCACAACGAAAAACGCAAAGGCGGCAGACGCTGCAAAGAGGAACAATCCGCCAATCGTGGCGGCTGCGATAAACAATCCGCGCACTAAATTGGAAAGAAAGCTACCGCTGCCTGTAATGTTATATGTCTGACTCATGAGGCTAATGTCGGAATTAAATGGGGCGAGGTCAAGGCATCTCCCCTCACTTTCGCGTCAAATCTCTCTAAACTTTTGGCAATGACGGGCGATTTTTAGCGGCATAACGCTCTCTTTCCGCCCGAATTTCGTCATAGGCCTTGTTAATCATCGCCATTTTATGCGTGGCAAGTTTGGTAAGTTCCCGCGGCAATCCCCGCGAAACGAGACGGTCGGGATGGTTCGCCGCCGCCATTCGGCGATAGGCTCGCTTAAGGTCTGTATCAGATATATCTTCATCTACACCCAAGATGAGGTAAGGATCATCAGAGGCCCGCCCGCAATGGGCGATTTGGATACGTTTAAACTCGCGCTCTGAAAACCCAAAGACTTCGGCGACGTTCATCAGATAAGCCATTTCCTCGGTCGTGATAACGCCGTCCGCGAGCGCAATATGGAACAACCCATCCATGACGTCTTCAAGCACAGCAGGACGCGCGCGAAATTTACGCGCGATGATCTTGGCGTAACGCTCATATCCCAGCGTCGTTTGGCGTGCGAGGTCAAAGAACCGCGCAATGCCCGCATCGTTGTTTTCGCTACTTTGGAAAACGCGTTTGAAGGCTTCGATGTCCTCGACGCGGACTTGCCCATCAGCCTTGGCCATTTTCGCGCCCAAACCCACCAACGCAGCCGCCACCCGACCGTCTTGGATGTGACCAGGCAGGCCATCTGTGTCGGGCAATATTGGCGGGCCAAACAACCGCGCGCCTGCGCTGTAAATATCATGCCAAAGACTCATGCGCGTTTAGTGCCGTAAGCGGCGTTTATAATCAATTGGCTTGTGGGATAATCCTTCAGTTACGGCGTGGCGGAGGACGTGTGATCTGAGACTATTTTCCACTCGCCGTCCATCTGCTTAAAATGGAGCGTAAAAAGACCGTTGGGACTGTCATTCTCGCGCGTTAAACGCCACCGTCCAAAGACAAGTGCGTCTGTCTTTGACAGCAGTTCCACGTTGAGATCGGTAAAGGCTAACTCGCCCATCGTCGCTTTGTCAGGATAGCGAGATTTATAGCGGGCTTTAGTGACGTCCCACCCCGTATTGATATCGCCTCCAGAGGCGAAGCGAAGCGCGTCCGATCTCCAGTAATCTTGCATGAAGGCGTCAATATCGCCCGTGTTCCAAGAGCGCGCTTGGTTTTGTAGAGTTTCTTTTATCTGGCTACGGTCAATGTCATTGCCATAGGTCGTGTGTTGTTCTGCGTCTAGCTTGGGACCAGTGCTCCCGAATTGGTATCCAACAGCCCCGCCAAACAGCAGGGCAAAAAGAGCAATAAATATAGTGCGCATGACAGCCTCCTTTTACGGAGACTATCACGCAAAATTTAGTTTGTCGCGCTAGCGATTAAAGACGAGATTAGCGAGAACGATATATGTAATAAACATGGCTGTCTCCTTGAGGTTTATGACATCCCAAAGATAACGCAGTTATACGACAGTTTTTTAACAATCCCTTGCTTTGCAACTCAGGAAGGTCGCCCGCACTTAAATGCAGCACATTTTTTAGCCATTCGGTGAAATTATAGAGGTACTAGCGCAAAGCAAAAGCGAGGCAAGCCACACCAAGCGCGACAGAGACCAGCCCCATAATGTGAAGCGCGCGGTCGCCTTGGCGAAAGGCATCTTCATACATTTTACGCGCCGCCGTCGGCGCAATCGCCCAAATGGCACCCTCAACCGTGAGGATGCCGCCTGTAATAATCAGCAAAACTGTGCCTGGCGAAATATCCACACTCAGCCTCTTTGCAAGAGCCTAGCGGCGCGGGCCGCGTTGATTGCTAAGGTAGCCGAGGAAATCGCTATCAGGCGAAAGCACATAAGTCGTACCTTGACCGAGACCAGTTTTATACGCCTCCATAGAGCGGTAAAAGGCGAAAAACTCTGGGTCCTGATTGTAGGCCGCCGCGTAAATCGCGTTACGCTCTTGGTCGCCTTGACCGCGAATGATCTCCGCTTTTTGTTGAGCTTCTGCGCGGATGATTGTCGCGTCTTTCTCAGCGGTAGACGTAATTTCTTGCGCCTCCTCGCGCCCTTCTGAACGGATGAGGTCAGCAATCTGCTTCCGCTCTGTCACCATACGGTTAAGCACTTGCTCCGTGTTGGCGCGCGGTAGGTCTGCTCGTTTAATACGCACGTCGATGATTTCGATACCGAAATCTTTGTCTTTCACGACGTTATTTGAAACTTGCTGAATCTCAGCCATCAACTCCGCGCGGCGACCCGCAATAATATTTGGACGGTCAACACGACCCAAAACGTCACGCAATGTCGAGTCCATGATAGACTGGAGTTGCAACTGCGCGCCGCGCTCGGTTTGCAAAGCCTCATAGAACTTCACGGCGTCAACAATACGGTAACGCACAAAAGCATCCACAACGAGGCGTTCTTGGTCAGAGGCCACAAGTTCCACTGGCGCCAAATCGACCTCAAGGTTACGGCGGTCAAGTGTCACCACTTTTTCATATGGCAGCTTGAGTTTAAGGCCCGCTTCTGGCGTTGCGCCCCACGCATTTTCAACGCGTTTCGCTTGACCAAATTCGAGAATAAGCGCCTGCTCCCATTCCTTAACTGTATGTGTACACAGCAGAACAATAACGGCGACAATGCCCAACAGGACAACTAAAATTGGTGCACCTTTCATTAGTTCGCTCCCTTTTTCTTACCCAGTTCATTTAGCGGCAAATAGGGCACAACGCCCGAACTCGCTTCCGTATCAAGCAGCATTTTATCTGCGTTTTGATACACGTCTTCCATCGTCTCGAGGTACATACGTTGGCGCGTTACGCGCGGCGCAGCTTTATATTCGCCCAAAACAAGTGTGAAGCGCTCCGCCTCACCTTTGGCTTCGGCGGTTACGCGACCTTTATACGCTTCCGCGTCTTGTAAAATTTGAGCCGCTTCACCACGCGCTTTTGGCACCACCGTATTTTGGTAGGCTGTGGCTTCATTAATTAATGTCTCTTTTTCCTGAGTCGCGTCAACCACGTCGCGAAAGGCATCGACCACTCTGCCGTCAGGTGCGTCTGCTTTTTGCAACTGCACTTCGACGACTTCGATACCCGCGCCGTATTCATCCAATGTGCGCTGCATCAAATCACGCACTGCGATTGTCGTGTTCAAGCGTTCTGTCGTGATGATATTCTCAAGCTCTGAACGTCCCACGATTTCACGCATGGCGCTTTCCGCCACCGCCTTGAGCGCGACGCGCGGCTCATCCACCTCAAAGATATAATTCTTAAGCTCATTAATCCGCCAAAGCACTGTAAAGTCGATATCCACGATATTTTCGTCACCTGTTAGCATGAGCGATGTATTGTCATTACCGCCAATCGTTGTTTTTTGGACAACGCGGGTTTTAGCTTTCTCGACTGTCTCAAACGGCGTCGGCATTTTGAAATTTAGACCCGGCCCAACTGTGCGCGCATACTTACCAAAGCGGAGCACAACACCTTCTTCTTGTTGGTCAACGGTATAAACCGTCGAGAGCAGCATGGCCGCAAGACCTACGGCGATAACAATACCGAAAGGGCCAAATTTTTGAAGCGGACCATTGGGGCGACCACCGCGCGGGCCACGTCCACCACCGCCGCCATTACCAAAGGCCCGCGTTTTAAATCCTTGAATAACGTTTTCCAAATCAGGTGACGTTTCGCCTGGACGGGGTTTGTTGCGGTCAGGAGTGCCCTGCCCCCATGGACTTTGGCCTGTGCCCGTCGGACGCTTTTTACCGCCGCCCTTTCCTGCATTTCCCCATGGACTCTTATTGTCAGCCATTGCGTTCTCCGAATAAATTTCGCTTTGGCCTATATGTGGAGGCCAACGGGCGTTATATCAAGGTCAATACGTGCGAATCCACAAGAATGATTGCGAATATCATAATGCTACAGACCCAAGACGCCAAAACAATGTTTCTCTTCCCGACGCCTGTCATTTTACATGATTTAGAAGGCGCGGAATTCTTCAACGCTGACCTGCTT
>CALLME010000264.1 GCA_938007945.1 uncultured Caulobacterales bacterium | reverse complement strand
CGCGCTTAACATTTCAACTGCACTCATGCGGCCGTCCTCAATATCGGGGACGCTGTCTGAATAAATTGGACCTTTGCGCTTGAGGATATCAAGGCATTGGTTCGTCGCAACGCGGCACATCCATGTCAAAAGTCGCGCCTTGCCAGATTTCCATTTCGGGGCGTGGGTCCATGTTTTTAAAAACACAGTTTGCGCCACATCTTCGGCCATGACCGCATCGCCAAGCAGGCGAGCCGCGAGGCCATGCAGAGTTTTAAGGCGGCGGACCATCAACTCAGACAAAGCCGTCTGGTCCCCCGCCGCCAGGCGAGGGATAAGATCCGCATCGGGATCAATAGATGTGGGTTTAGCTCGCAAGGGAGCCTAGCGTCCGCCACCTTTAGGCCCACGTTTGCCACCGCGCTTACCGCCTTTGCGACCTTCACCTTTGGTCAGCACGCCGTCCGCGTTTTTATCTAAACGCTCAAACATAGCGAGTGTGCTGGCTTCATATTCTGCACGTGTGATAACGCCGTCACCATTGGCATCAGGGTTCGGCCCACGCATTTTTTTACCACCTCTTGGACCGCGACGGCCTTCGCCTTTGGTCTTAGTCTCGCCATTCGCTTCACGTTCTGCGCGTCGCGCCTCCCGTTCTGCTTTGCGGGCTTCACGCTTTTCTTTCATTATAGCGCGGTCGGCTTCATCGACGACACCATCAGAGTTAAGGTCACGGCGCTCTGCGCGTTTTTCGGCTTTTTCCGCCCGCTTGGCATCATATTCATCTTTCGAGACAAAACCGTCGCCATTGGCATCCAAGCCTTCAAACTTCTTCTCGGCCCGCGCATCGTGCTTAGCTTTGCGGGCGGCTTTCATTTCGTCTTTTGTGAGGACGCCGTCTGCATTTGCATCAGCATTGACAAAGCGTGTTGTTGCTGCCGCCATGAACTCCGTCTGTGTGACTTGGCCGTCATTATTCATATCCGCTTTAGGCGCTGCGTAAGCCAGACCCGCCGCAGCGAGGGCCGCCGTTGTGAGGAGCGCTGTTTTAATCTTAATCATGACATATCCTTTCGTGTGTCGTTCATAGGACAAAACGAGAGAAAGGGCGAATTCCTTCGCACATGACTGCGATTTAATGATAGGGGCTAGGCGACCTGCTTGCGCTTAATCACTTGCGTAATTTGTGATAGAAGGCGCGCATTGACGTCAACGTCTTCAATATGACCTGCATAAGGTGGCGGGGCACCGAGGAAACTGCGGAGCGTATCAGACAGCATCAAAGCCGTCTCAACGGCATCCTCCGCAGGTCCAGTTGAGAGGATAAGCGGATCAAATTTTGGGGCGCGTGCACGGACGGCTTCCATCATCCAGTAAGCGCGCATAAATTTATCACCGCGGGTATCATAGGTCAGAATGCCAACATCTGCGGCGGCAGCGAGACGAATATGGGCGGGCGTACAACCTGCGGGCATCGCGATAAAGACCCAATCATAAGACAAAGACAATGCCGCCATAGAGCCGAGCACGGCATCAATAGGGGCGTCGCCACACGCGCAAGCTGTGAAATGCTCATTGCTCGTAATATATTTTACATCGCGTAAATCGGCGCCGCGGTACAGCACATCACCAAGCGTCTTGTTATAGATAATGCCCGCGCGCTTCATCAGCGCGCCGTCTTGTGTGTCGAGTATGAGCACAGTTTCACCCCGAGAGGCAGCCAGCTTTGATAAGCTCAGCGCGAGCGCGTCTTGCGGCAAGTTATCGCTTGCAGCAAAAATTGGAACTAACCGACCCGCAGGCCGATAGCTTTGTGTTGAGAAGACGTCGTCTCGCATATGCACCACCTTTTTCACCTCTCACGGGCTAACTCTTTGGTCGGCTCCGTCTATAATACCTTCATAGTGCAAAGGTCTTAAACCCCGTCTAAGAGACGTGCTTAATAGCGCTTAATTTGTATGGAGGAGGGGTTAAGGCGGCCGCGTTTCATCAATGAAAAATTAGGTTTCGCGCATAAAAAAACCCTCGTTCACCGAGGGCCTTTTTTTAAATATTGAACCTGTTTAGCGGTATTGCTGCACACGTGTTGTGCGTAGACCCGCAATGCCGTAGCTCTCAATTGAATTCTGCCAAGACATAAATTCTTCAGCGGAAAGGCCGTAACGGTCACATGCACCTTCAAGTGTAAGCAGTCCACCCCGTACGGCGGCGACGACTTCTGCCTTGCGGCGAATGACCCACCTTACAGTTGACGGTTTGGGCAGATCAGCCAACGTCAGAGGTGTACCCTCCGGACCAATCACCACATTCTCTCTCTTTATTTTTCTCTCGGACATAATTTGCCTCAGTTACCTCTTTTATTATGAAAATATGTATAGGTTTGACTCCTTAAAAAGAGTTTAAATGAATCAAGAAAAAGTGTTAACTTTCAATAGTTTACGAAGGTTAACAGAATCGACGTTAGCGTTAATAAAGGTTTACACGAATTTGCGAATCGTCGGTTTTATGGGGGGTAACGGCGCGCATATTTTGACTAAAACATGAAAGCCTGTCTCGACTCGGTACAGATGCGGGCCTATAGCGGCGCGAAACTGGCATTGAAAAAAATTTATTTAATCCCATTTTTTATATGATTGAGCGTAAGCCGCGCCCTGCATTTAGGATATTTAGACGTCATGACTGCCGCGACGACATTGAATACGACATTGAAAAAGCCCAATTCGCTTGGCTTCCATAAGCCGGAGAGCGAGACGCGCGTGGTTGTCGCCATGAGCGGCGGGGTAGATAGTTCTGTCTGTGCGGCCATGCTCGCGCGTGAAGGCTATGACGTGGTCGGCGTGACTCTACAGCTCTATGATCACGGCGAGGCGATTAAGAAGGCCAAAGCGTGCTGTGCGGGTCAAGATATCTATGATGCCAAGCGCGTCGCCGAGATGATGGACTTCCCTCACTATGTGCTCGACTATGAAAGCAATTTCAAAGAGAGCGTCATTGATGATTTCGCCGACACCTATCTTAAGGGCGCGACGCCTATTCCTTGCGTGCGCTGTAATCAGACGGTGAAGTTTCGTGACCTCCTCACGGTCGCCAAAGACCTCGGCGCGGACTGTATGGCGACGGGCCATTATATTCAGCGCATTGACGGGCCGAACGGGCCAGAGCTTCACCGCGGTTTTGACGGCGGGAAGGACCAAAGCTATTTCCTATTTGCGACCACGCCAGAGCAATTGGAGTTTTTGCGCTTCCCCCTCGGTGCGATGAATAAGACCGAGACGCGTAAACTCGCCGTGGAGCTTGGCCTGAACGTGGCCAGTAAGCCTGACAGCCAAGACATATGTTTTGTCCCGACAGGTAAATATACGGACGTGATTGAAAAGATTCGTCCGAACGCGGCTCTGCCTGGCGATATGGTGCATATGGACGGACACGTTTTGGGGCAGCATCGCGGTATCATGTATTACACCATCGGACAGCGCAGAGGATTGGGTTTAAAAGACGGCTCAGGGCTCGACCCGCTTTATGTGGTCCGTATTGATGCGGATACAAATCAAGTCATCGTTGGCCCACGTGAAGCCTTGCTGCGGTCGCGTATTTATCTCGACGAGATTAACTGGCTCGGTGACGGGACATTTGGCGCTCAACTCGCGGGGCAAGTAGTCTATGTGAAACTGCGTAGCACAACTCCGCCAAAACCTGCGACGTTTGAGCTTGTCGGCAACCACCTTGTTGTCAAGCTTGATGAAGCTGATGAAGGCATATCTCCAGGTCAAGCGTGCGTATTTTATGCGCCTGGGACTAACTTTTCGCGCACAATTGGCGGTGGTTGGATTACGAAGACGGAATAATTTCGCGGAACCATTGCCTTTCCAATATGTTACTATTCACAACGCTTGCTCTGTTCTAGGGTAAGCCCCTACTAACTGGAGGAAATAATATGGCGATAATGAAATCAATTGAAGTGATGAGCGAAAGTTCAGAGTCATTCGAAGATGCTATTCAAAAAGCGATCACGCGTTCATCTAAAACGATCAATGACATTAAGTCGGCAAATGTGAAAAACATGAAAACAACAGTGAAAGACGGTAAAATCGACAAGTTTCGCGTCAACGTCAAAATCACGTTTAAAGTCGGCGATTAATTTCAAAAACCATCAGGCATTATGTCCTGTTGAATAATTAAGCTCATCCTATAGATTAGGGTGAGCTTTTTACTGGATATGACTATGACTGCACTTCCTCCGCCCCTTGATAATATGTGGGTTCTCATCGCCGTAATTTTGGGCCTCGTTGTTTTGATTTTCGCCATTAAAAAAAACAGAGACGCGACAAGACGCTTAGAGGCGGCGCGCAAAGAAAAAGCGCGTATCATACGGGAAGCTAAATTGGCGGCCAAAGAAAACAAGGAATAATATATGTCAGACCCCGTTGTTATTGTCGGCCTTGCCCGCCCACCCATGGGCGCGTTCCAAGGCGCGTTTAGTACAGTTCCCGCCGCAGAGCTTGGCGCGGCTGCGATTAAAGCTGCCGTTTCGGAAGCGGGAGTGGAGGCGGATAAAGTCGAGCAAACCATCATGGGCTGTGTCCTGCCTGCGGGCCAAGGCCAAGCCCCTGCGCGCCAAGCCGCGATTTATGCGGGGCTATCAAAAAACTGCGAGGCGACTACGGTCAATAAAATGTGCGGTAGCGGCATGCAGGCCGCTATTATGTTGCATGACGCGCTTAAGGCGGGGTCTGTGAATTTGGGCGTGGCAGGCGGTATGGAAAATATGACCCGCGCGCCATACCTTATGCCAAGCGCAAGGAGCGGTGCGCGCATGGGCGATACTAAGCTGATAGACAGCATGATGTATGACGGGCTGACCGACGCTTATGAAGGCGGCGCCCCAGGAAACTCAGCAATGGGGGTGTTTGCGGATATGATTGCGGCTGAATATCAATTCACGCGCGAAGCCCAAGATGCCTACGCCATCGAATCTGTAGCCCGCGCGAAAGCGGCGCAAGAGAGCGGCGCATTCGAGCGCGAAGTTACACCGGTCACGGTCAAAGGCCGTAAAGGCGATACCGTTATATCTGAGGACGAAGGCCCGAAAAATGCGCGGCCTGAAAAAATCCCGAGCCTGCGCGCCGTCTTTAGCAAAGATGGTACGGTCACAGCGGCCAATGCGAGCTCTATTAATGACGGCGCTGCGGCGCTCGTGATGATGCGCAAAAGCGATGCTGAGGCGGGCGGGCATAAAATCCTCGCCGAAATAGTCTCCCACGCCGCTCACGCTCATGAACCTGCTTATTTTACCACAGCCCCCGTTCACGCGATGAACAAAGCACTCGATAAGGCGGGGTGGAAAGCGGCAGATGTCGATCTGTGGGAAATCAACGAAGCCTTCGCCGTCGTGCCCATGATCGCGATGCAAGAGCTTGGCCTTGATCATGACAAGGTCAATGTGAACGGCGGCGGCTGCGTCCTCGGCCATCCTATTGGTGCGTCGGGCGCCCGTATCATGGCGACGCTGATCGCAGCAATGGAAGCAAGGGATGTCAAGACAGGCGTGGCGAGCCTTTGTATCGGTGGTGGTGAGGCTACGGCGGTGTGCCTTAAAAG
>CALLME010000263.1 GCA_938007945.1 uncultured Caulobacterales bacterium | reverse complement strand
CCAATTCAGCGCAACATAGCCGCAAATGACCGCGCCAAATAAATAGACTTCAGTCCCAATTGCGATTGAAAGCGCGACGGCAAGGCCAGATAGAAAATGCGTAAAAAACCGCGCTTTAGGATCAAGCGCCCCCGCCATCGCCAAGGCCACAAGCCCCATTTGAATGTTGTGATGATCTATCGCACCAGGTTCAAATCGGAAAAACTGTATGACAAAAAAAGCGAGCAGTATGAGGGTGAACGTTAGAACCGTTTGCATAGGCGCACCTTGAACACGGTCTGCATAAAAGCGCGCGACTTTTGCCATTGCGAAAATAAATAGTCCCGCGGTGAGAGGTGGCCAAATAGATATAGCCAGCATCAGCGCCGTTTCTCGGTCCGTGAATATATCAAAGAAGGAGGTCAGCAGAATAATAGGCAAATCAACAAGACGCGACCAATGCATGTCTGTCCCAGCGGGCCCACCGAGGCGCAACTGATCTGTATTAAACCAACTTTGCCCGTCAAGATAATCGCGGATTTGCACAAGTCGCATGACATCATCACCGTCAATGCCAATTTGCCCAAATTGTCCCGTTACAAAACTGAGCAAAAATATGGCGAGCACCATTAAAATCCCCGCCCAGAGAACAGGACGATGTTTTATTGTGGTCATCAGCGCATTGTCGCGGGAGGTATGGGACATACCGATCCTTTTTTAATAGATTTTCAGTTTAGGAAGAAACACGCTCCCATTTGCCAAAACTTAACCTTGATTGATTAAGAGCACATAAAATTGACATCAAAAATGATGCTATGGTGAGACTGGATTATGACGACAACAAATTTCGGTGATTTAAACATAGCTGTTCTGCTGCCTTGCTATAATGAGGGTCAGGCGATTGCGCAGGTCGTATTGGATTTCCGCCGCGCCCTGCCAGGCACTCGCATTTATGTCTATGACAATAATTCATCTGACAATACGGCAGAGCAAGCCGCGCGCGCAGGCGCAAGCGTTGTGCCGTCTCGCCGCCAAGGTAAAGGCAATGTGGTGCGCCAAATGTTTGCTGATATTGACGCCGATATTTATCTTATGGCCGATGGTGACGGGACTTACGATAGTGCTGTTGCTCCAAAGCTTATCCAAACTCTACTGGATGAGCGTGTGGACATGGTTGTCGGTACACGCAAAGACGTGACTGTAGATGCAGGCCGCAAAGGTCATGCTTTTGGCAATGCCATTTTTAACAAAGTCTATCAGGCCATCTTTGGAAATGATTTTACCGATATTTTCTCTGGCTACCGCGTGTTTACGCGCCGCTACGCGAAAAGCTTCCCCGCTATGTCGCCAGGTTTTGAGATTGAAACAGAAATGTCGGTTCACGCCTCTGTCCTGCGCCTGCCCGTTATCGAAGTGCCAACGGAATACGGCGTGCGCGAAGAGGGCTCGGAAAGTAAGCTTAACACATTCAAAGACGGGTTTAAAATCCTGCGTATGATTGCGACTCTCATGAAAGAAACGCGTCCCTTTGCCTTTTTCACACTCATCTCGACAACGTTGATGGCGGGATCGTTCATTTTCGCTGCGCCTGTTTTGGTTGAATATTTCCAGACTGGTCTTGTTGAGCGTATGCCGACTTGGGTGCTCGCCATGACGCTGATGCTCGGCTCGCTTATGGTCTTTATGGCAGGTGTTGTGCTCGATAGTGTCGCGCGCGGACGGGCCGAACAAAAGCGTATTCATTACCTCTCCATCGCGCCAAGTCGCGGTGAGCAACATATTGCCGACGCGCCAAGACTGCGCGAACGTCGCGGTGCTGTGCTTGAGGACGGCTCACCCAAAGAGCGCGGCAATGACAACCGCTTTGCCACATCCGTGCAAGTCGGGAGTAAGCGCGCATGAACCGCGAAACCACAAATAAAATAAGGTTTGTTTTAGAGGACATCCTCCCCGCCTTTGTGCGCGATAGTTGGGCGTTTAAAACGCTCGCGCGCCTTGTCTGGGGGCAGCATATTATTGACCTTGCGAAATTTCGAGAACGCGCGCCATTCCTCACCGATCAGGAATATGAGGACCTTTATAAAAAGCATCCGCGCGTGCATGAAGGCTCTGATAATTCGGAACGCTGCCTCGCCCGTATAGCCAAAGACGTCGTCGGCACATCTGTCGTTGATGTCGGCTGCGGCACTGGATTTACGCTGGATAAAATCCGTAAAATCCGCCCCGAACTCACGCGTCTTTGCGGCGTCGATTTCGCCATTGATGACGCGGACGCCCTGCCTGGTATTGAATATGTCGCGGCCAAGGTGGAAGACTTACCGTTCAAAGACGGTGAATTTGACACGGTCATCTGCACCCACGTGATTGAGCATGTGCTCGACTACCGCGCCTCTATCGCAGAGCTACGCCGCGTCGCCAAAAAGCGCCTTATTATCATTGTGCCGCGTGAGCGCGAATACCGCTATACGTTCAACCCGCATTTTAATTTCTTCCCCTATACCCATAGCTTTCTACGCGCCATGCAGCCTGTGCCACCCAGCTTTCAGATTGAGGATATCAAACGCGATATTTATTACTGCGAAGATATAGAAGACGACGTTCAGATCGACATTCTCCACGCCGCAGAATAGCTTGCGCCGCTCCTTCCCCTTTGCCATAGCGGGGTATGGACCAGTTTAAAGATAAAACCGCCTTCATTACGGGCGCAGCCTCTGGCATCGGGCTCGCGCTTTCCAAGGCTTTTGCGGGCGCGGGTAGCCACCTCATGCTCGCCGATATTAACGCGGATGCGCTTAAGACGGTGGCGGCAGACATAAAAGATATTTACGACGTCAAGGTCGAGACCGTGCGGATTGATACAGGTCGTGTTGAGAGCGTCAATGCGGCCGTCAAAGCCACGCTCGGACATTTCCCCAAAGTGCATTTTGTTATTAATAATGCAGGCGTCAGCCTCGCAGGACGGCCTGGCCAAATCCCCGCCAAAGACTGGCAGTGGATTACGGACATCAACCTGCTCGGCCTTGTTTACGGCGTGGAGGGTTTTGTCCCGCATCTTCTCGAGCACGGCGAGCCGAGCCATATCGTCAACACCGCCTCTATGGCAGGTCACATGGCGAGCCCGGGCATGGCGCCTTATCACGCGACGAAATTTGCCGCTGTGGGCTATTCCGAGTCCCTCGCGCTAGAGCTCGCTAATACCAATATCGGCGTCTCTGTGCTTTGCCCGACATGGGTAAAGTCTAATATTCACAACACATCTGACGCGCGCCCCACCGCAGCGGCGGGCGGCGAAAACCCGACGAAATCTACCAAAGCCTATCAAGCGATTAAAGCGCTGGTGGAAAACGGTATGGAGGCCGAAACACTGGCAGACCTCGTGCTAAAATCTATTGCCGCGAAACGGCTTTATATCTTCAACGATCCCGAAGCCCGCGCCATGATTGATGTGCGCCGTAATGCCATTCTCAAAGATTATGATGCCTGCCTGAAAGATTTGGGGATTACTTAAATGTCACCTAAATCTCAAAAGAACTTAACTCTCATTGGTGCAATCATTATCATTGCCCTACAAGGGGCAATGATTGGTTTTGATATGCAAATTAAAGGCGCATCAAGAAACCTTCATTTGGCAGCATCAATTATCATCTCAGTCGCATTGCTCGGATTGGTGTTTAAGAACGACCCCTAATTCGGGCGTCTCATGCTGTGGTGGAAGATATCGATATCTGACCAACCGCCAAGGTCGAGCTTGGCGCGGGTTGGCAGAAATTCAAAACAGCCCGTCGCCATATCCATACGGTCTTCGCGGTACAGACGGGCCATAAGAATAGATTTTAGCTGATGCAGATAGAGCACATCGGAGGCCGCGTATTTTAGCTGCGCCTCGGTCAGCTCATCTGCCGCCCAGTCACTGCTTTGCTGCTGCTTTGAGAGATCAACCTGCAACAGCTCGCGGCAAATATCTTTCAGCCCGTGACGATCCGTATAGGTGCGCACAAGCCCGCTCGCGATTTTTGTACAAAATATCGGGCCAAGCGTAATGCCCAAATCCCGCATCAAAATCGCCACATCAAAGCGCGCGAAATGATAAATCGTTTCGGTTTTGGGATTGCCGAGCATCGCTTTCAAGTTCGGACAGTCATAGCGCGAGCGGTCCATCTGCACGATATGCGCGTTCCCATCGCCAGACGACAGCTGCACAAGGCAAAGCTTATCGCGCACCATAGACAAACCCTGCGTCTCCGTGTCCACCGCAATAGAGCTCCCCAAATCAAGGTCAGCGGGGATGTCGTGTTTGTGCAGTGTAATGGTCATTATAATTTCCCTGTCGCTAAGCGAATTTAAAAAATTCGCCATACTCCGCGCCTCTTGGTGTGGCTCTCGTAAAGTTGGCAGACTTATAACGCGCGGGCGGTGAATATAAAGGGGAAAGTGAGACAACAACTCCACGCCCCCCACAACCGGTGAGGGGAAGGAGTGCTGCTCTCTTAAAAAACTTTCTTCCACCCAAAATAAACATCAATGCCCGATTTTCGGCGGCATGGGGTTTTAAACCTGCTATGCTCGCCTCATGGACTCGACTACTGCTTATAATCTTTTTGCCTCTCG
>CALLME010000262.1 GCA_938007945.1 uncultured Caulobacterales bacterium | reverse complement strand
ACGCGTATTTATTTTACATGTAAAATAACAGGTGGTGACTTTGGCAAAAACAAAATCTCTCGACGCGCTCAAAACGAATAAAAAAGAGCTGCTTAAGTTTTACCGCGACATGCTGCTTATCCGCCGTTTCGAAGAAAAAGCGGGCCAGCTCTACGGTATGGGCCAAATCGCAGGGTTTTGTCACCTCTATATTGGTCAAGAGGCCGTCGTTACGGGCTGCCGCGCAGGCATGAAAGACGGCGATCAGATGATTACAGGCTATCGCGATCACGGTCATATGCTGGCCTGTGATATGGAATCACGCGGGGTTATGGCCGAACTAACGGGTCGCAGCGGTGGATATTCACGCGGCAAGGGCGGCTCCATGCATATGTTTAGCACGGAAAAGAAATTCTACGGCGGTCACGGTATTGTCGGGGCGCAAGTTCCGCTGGGCGCAGGGCTCGGTTTCGCCAATAAGTATCTCGACAACGGCGCCGTCAGTCTCGCATTCTTCGGTGACGGCGCGTCCAACCAAGGCCAAGTTTACGAGACATTCAATATGGCGAAACTTTGGGATTTGCCTGTCGTCTTTGTGATTGAGAATAACCAATACGCCATGGGTACATCGGTTGAGCGCTCATCTGCTGAGACGGAACTATTTAAGCGCGGCTCTTCCTTTGAAATCGAAGGTATGCAAGTTGACGGCATGAACGTGCTCGCAGTACGCGACGCCGCAAAAAAGGCTATTAAACATGCCCGCGACGGCAAAGGCCCGATGATTCTTGAGATGAAAACCTATCGTTACCGCGGTCACTCAATGTCTGATCCCGCGAAATACCGCACGCGTGACGAAGTGCAAAAAACGCGTAGCGAACGCGACCCGATTGATATGGTCAAGGTCCGTATCCTCGCTGAGAAATGGGCGGATGAAGACGCGCTGAAGAAAATTGATAAAGAGATCAAGGCGATTGTTGCCGACGCGGCAGAGTTTGCGCAAACCTCGCCAGAGCCCGATCCGTCTGAGCTTTACACAGACGTGCTCCTACCTGTGGAGGGGTAATCACGGTGCAACTCGCCCAGCTCAATATCGCCGAAGGTGTCATCTCAATGGACGACCCTAAAATGCTGCCTTTCACGGGCCGTATTGACGCGATTAACGCGATGGCAGACCGCGCGGACGGCTTTATCTGGCGCCTCACAGATGAGGATGAAGATGTTGACGGTGCGCTGTCTTTGCGCTTGCCGGGTGATGATCAAACGCTGGTCAATATGTCGGTATGGCGTGATATGGAAAGCCTGTTTGGGTTCGTCTATAAAACCGCCCACGCCAAAGTCATGGTCGCGAACCGCGAGAATTTCATCGACATGCCCAAGCAACATATGGTGCTGTGGTGGGTTGAAGACGGTCACATTCCAACACTCACCGAGGCCAAAGCCAAGCTCGACGCGATTCGCGCAAACGGCCCGTCGCCGCAGGGGTTTGATTTTAACACGCCGTTCAGCGCAAGCGGGCAGGCGGTAACGCCGCAATTTCCGAAAAAGGACTGTGCGTGATGCCTATTGAAATCTGCTATCTTATTGCCTCAGTGGCACTATTCCTCGTAATGATTTTTGCGCAGTCTTTCGGCGCAATATTTTCGGGTCGCTCTGTTTCTGACTTGGTTGGGCCGCGTGACGGACTCCCCCAAGAGGGATATTCTGCGTTCCATGGTCGCGCTAAACGCGCTCAGGCCAATATGATCGAAGGCATGATGATGTTCGTTCCGCTCATCCTTGCGGCCGCTTATCTCAACGCCTTTAATTCGATGACGGCGCTCGGCGCTGCAATTTTCTTCTGGTCACGTCTTGTGTTTGCGCCGTGCTACTGGTTCGGCGTCCCTTGGTTGCGCACGCTCGTATGGGCAGCGTCTATCGTCGGGCTTGTCCTGATATTTCTTCAAATTATTCCTTTCTCTCAAATAGGTTCATAATGGCTATCGATATTCAAATGCCTGCGCTTTCCCCCACAATGGAGGAAGGCACGCTGTCAAAATGGCTCGTCAAGGAAGGCGATACGGTTAACTCTGGCGATATCCTCGCCGAGATTGAAACGGACAAGGCGACTATGGAAGTCGAGAGCATTGACGAAGGTGTTGTCGGCAAAATCGTTGTGCCCGCAGGCACGGACGGTGTGAAAGTCGGCGCGGTTATTTTGCAATTGCTTGAGGACGGCGAGGGCGCGGACGACCTCTCTGATAAATCTGGGGCCTCGGCCCCCTCTGAGAACTCGGCCCCTGTCGGCGGCGCGATGGATGTCAGCAATGACAAAGGTGATGATAAGCCTGGCACAACGGGCGCGGTTCATCCTGAAAACGGCGACGCAAATCGTGACAAAACACATCGTCCAGCGGCTGTGAAAGTCGCCAATGACCCTGACATTCCGACAAATATCAAAATGGTGGAAACAACGGTGCGCGACGCATTGCGTGACGCTATGGCCGAAGAAATGCGCCGCGACGAGACAGTCTTTGTCATGGGCGAAGAAGTCGCCGAATATCAAGGCGCCTATAAAGTGACGCGTGAACTGCTCCAAGAATTTGGCAGCCGCCGCGTGGTGGATACACCGATCACCGAATACGGCTTTGCAGGTATTGGCTGCGGTGCGGCTATGGGCGGACTCAAGCCGATTGTGGAATTCATGACATGGAATTTTGGTATGCAGGCGATTGACCACATCATAAACTCTGCCGCGAAAACGCTTTATATGTCTGGCGGTCAGATGCGCTGCCCGATTGTGTTCCGCGGCCCGAACGGTGCTGCCTCTCGCGTGGGCGCGCAGCACAGCCACGATTATTCCAGCTGGTACGCCAATGTGCCGGGCCTGAAAGTTGTTGCGCCTTATGACGCGGCGGATGCCAAGGGCCTTCTAAAATCCGCTATTCGTGACCCGAACCCGATTGTCTTCCTCGAGCATGAACTGCTTTACGGCACAACATTCGAAGTCCCCGATATGGATGACTTCCTTATCCCGATTGGCAAAGCGAAAGTCCGCCGCGAAGGCGCGGATGTGACCATTGTCGCGCATAGCCGCATGGTGGGTTATGCGCTGGAAGCTGCAGAAACGCTCGCGGCAGAGGGCATTGACGCCGAAGTCGTCGACCTGCGCACGCTCCGCCCGCTCGACACGGACACAGTCATTGAGAGCGTGAAGAAAACGAACCGCTTAGTCTGCGCCGAAGAGGGCTGGGGTCAAAGCGGCATAGGCGCAGAAGTTGCCGCTCGCGTCGTCGACGAAGCCTTCGACTATCTCGACGCCCCACCGGCCCGCGTGTTCCAAGAAGATGTGCCATTGCCATATGCCGCGAACCTAGAAGCGCTCAGCCTGCCAGGCGCAGAGGATATTGTGAAAGCGGCGAAAGCTGTTTGTTATAAGTGATGGAAGAATTATTTTATAATTCTGACTTTCCGCATTCAGATTTGCGAATATCTATAAAGCAATCTTCATCGAATAAACTTGGGCCTCTAGGATTTATCAGCGAGCAAAGACTATCTTATATAATATCCGACTCTTCTTCCCAACAGATAGAGTACTTTTGTGATCTTGGGTCTCGAAGAGTTATGACTATGAGTGAGGGTACGGTTTTATCCAGCAGTGATGCGGAGGCTATTGCCTTTATATCAAAAGCGCACACATCTATGATTGCGCTGGGATACACATTCATTGTTACTGACGAAGGCGAACAGATTGACCTATCAGCTTTTAATATCAACCTTGAGAGTATCGCTTTAGCAATTGCTAAATCCAATCATATTTCAGGAATTTAATACATGCATTTTGAAATTTGGATGGCTGCAACTGCCAATAACCAACCTCCCGCTCACCCCGATGAAAATCGGGGTCCAGAGTGGAATAGACTGAATAAAACACTGGATACCGACTTTCGTCGGTATGAGCGGATATAAAAAGATAACCCGCGCACTGCGGACAATTTGCACATTATGTGCGGACAAAAAATGGATAAAGACTATGCCCATTGAAATCCTAATGCCTGCGCTTTCGCCTACTATGGAAGAAGGTACGCTGTCTAAATGGCTCGTGGCCGAAGGCGACACCGTCAATTCTGGTGACGTTCTAGCCGAGATTGAGACTGACAAAGCCACGATGGAAGTCGAAGCCGTCGAGGAAGGCAAGATTGCCAAGCTGCTCGTCGCGGGCGGCTCTGAGGGCGTGAAAGTCAACGCGCCGATTGCGATATTGCTTGAGGACGGCGAGGACGAAAGCGACCTTGAGGGTTTTGGGGGTGGGGCCGCTAAAACACCCGAGTCGAAAAAGAGTGACCCTCATCCTGAGGAAACCTCGTCCTTCGAGACGCCGCCTGCGGCGACTCCTCAGGATGAGGTTGTCTCGAAGGACGTGGGTCACGGTAAGACACAAAGTGGCGACCGCATAAAAGCCTCCCCCCTCGCGAAACGCATTGCGAAGGACGCGGGGCTAGACCTCGGCTCCATCACAGGCTCTGGCCCGGGTGGCCGTATTATCAAAGCCGATGTTGAAGCGGCGAAAGCGGGCGGTAGTAAGCCTGCACCGAAAGCCGCGCCGCAAGCGCAAACAGCTGCACCGCAAGCCGCTGCTGCGCCTGAAACTCAAGAAGTCGGCCAAGAAGTGGGAATGCCACTTGGCGGTGGGGCGGACTACCTCACTAAACGCGGTATTGTTGCAGGAACCTATGATCTTGAGCCGCTTAACGGTATGCGCCGCACGATTGCGAAACGCCTCAGCGAGTCCAATGTAAATGTGCCTGATTTCCCGCTCACGGTAGATTGCGAAATCGACGCGCTGCTGAAGATGCGCAAAGAGCTCAACGCGCAAGCGCCTGAAGGCGTGAAAATTTCAGTCAACGATATGCTGATCCGCGCCTCAGCCTTAGCGCTTAAACATGTGCCCAAAGCCAATGCGAGCTTCACGCCTGACGGGATTGCTTATCACCACAATGCAGACGTGGCCGTCGCGGTCGCGATTGACGGCGGTCTGATTACGCCGATTGTGCGCGCCGCTGATAACAAAGGCCTGTCGACAATTTCTGTTGAAATGAAAGACCTTGCGGGACGTGCCCGCACGTTGAAGCTCAAACCGCAAGAATACCAAGGCGGGACGTTCAGTATTTCCAACCTCGGCATGATGGGTATTCGCGAGTTTGGCTCTATCATTAATGAACCGCATGGCATGATTTTGTCAGTTGGCGCAGGCGAGCCGCGTGCCGTCGTCAAAGACGGCGCCATTGCAGTCGCGACAGTTATGACGGTGACGCTGACATGCGATCACCGCGTGGTTGATGGTGCGCTCGGCGCGGAATGGCTACAGCACTTCAAACGCTATGTGCAGCAACCTATTACGATGATGTTGTAGGCTTTGAATTTCAGTCACCCCCCAAACTCCCCTGTGAGGCGAAAAAACTACTGCGCTACGAGATAGCTCTTGCCCCAATTTTGCTTTAATTTAGGCTTAATAAAACCTTAAGATTTTCCTTTGGGTGAAAAGAGGCAGGGCTATGTTAGGTAAAACACTGATTTTAGGACTTATTTCAGCGGGTGCGGCAGGGGCAATCGTCTATTACGGTACCGCGCCGCAAGGGTCCGAGGCGAGCGAGAGTCACCCTCATTTCGCTGAAAATTCAGAGAAGTCGAGCGCGGAGACCTCCGCGCGTAAATCTATCTCCCCCAAATTGCCGACCATTCGTAAAGCTGACATGGATGATGGCCGCCAAGACTTGGAAGGCGAATTGCCCGATGACAGCGCCAAAAAGGCTGATAGTAAATCAGTTGCAGACGCGGACGAAATGGACGGTATCGAGACTGAGGCTAAGGACGCCCCTAAGAAACAAACGCGTTGGCTTGATCAATATCTGAAGAAGAATCAGGGCGATGACGCGAATGACGAGGATAAAGATATCCGTGTAGAGCTAAATCAAGACCCTGAACTTGCCGCGTCAAAACAGGGCGGCGCAGATAGCGCGACCAATAGCTACACGGTGAATGAAGAAGCCGCGATAAACGATATTGAACCTGAATCTATGCCGACCGTGAAGGAGAGCGCCTCCGTCACAGACCCGCGCATTTTCCGTATAGAAAACGGGAAGCTGGTCGAAGTTGGATCGGCAGATCCCGAGGATAATGCACAGATGGAAGAGGCGCAACGCACATCTGATATGCACGACGCGATGGTCGCTGATGATGACAAAAGTGCTGACCGTAAAATGGGTCAGAATGAAACCAGCAAATCCGAAAAGCCTAGAAATTACGTCAGGTCTGAGGGTGACATCACCACTATGGCGAATGACAGCACGCCGCTTCTGTCGACAGTGATGAGCGAAGCGGCTGAAATCAACAAGTCTGAGCTTCGTGACCAAGCCTATTTCGAAATAACAGAATATGCTCTCTCAGAGGGGCGTTTCGACAGCGCGCGTCTTGCCCATGACATGATTGAGCAGGACGAACTGTCCTATACCGCCAAAAGCCGTATCGCTGTGGCCTACGCACAAAGTGGTAAGCCGACGAAAGCGTTCAAAGTTATCAGCGAGGTCAACGAGCCTGAACTCCGTGATTTCATGCGCTTGCAAGTCATTGAGGCTTTGGTTGCGCCCCAACGCTTGCCTGAAGCTTGGCAGACTAAATCTGGTCATGGTGATCATCACCATAATGGCGCGCCTCATTCTGGTGCGGGGCAATAACACCAAAAAGGCGCGTTTTTACTCTTATAATTACTGTCGTTTCAGGTTAGTTTCTGTGTGAATAAACTTGTTTCACATATGAACTAATTGACGGAAGACTGTTATGGCTGAGACTTCATTTGACGTTATCATTGTTGGCTCTGGCCCAGGGGGCTACGTCACCGCTATTCGTGCCTCTCATCTGGGTATGAAAGTGGCGGTTGTCGAGGCCGAGGACTTAGGCGGCGTCTGCCTCAATTGGGGCTGTATCCCGACCAAAGCGATGCTGCGCTCAGCCGAGGTTTACCACAATATGCAACACGCCAAGGATTACGGCCTGACCGCGACGGCGGGCTTTGATCTGCCGGCCATTGTGAAGCGCTCTCGCGGGATTGCCGGGCAGTTATCGGCGGGCGTAAAGTTTCTGATGAAGAAGAATAAAGTCACTGTGATTGCGGGATTTGCGAGCCTGACTAAGGGCAAGGACGCGCCCGTTGTGAATGTGGACGGCAAACAATATACCGCCAAACACGTCATCATGGCGACAGGCGCGCGGGCGCGCACCATTCCTGCGGCGGGGCTAGAGCCTGATGGGAAGGTCATCTGGACGGCCCGCGAAGCCATGACGCCTGACGCTATGCCGAAAAAGCTACTGGTGATTGGCTCTGGCGCTATCGGAATGGAATTTGCGAGTTTTTACGATGCCTTTGGCGCGGACGTGACTGTGGTTGAAATGGTAGACCGTATCCTGCCCGCCGAAGATGCTGAAATCTCCGGCCTCGCGCGCAAGGCGTTTGAAAAGCGCGGCCTGACGATTAAAACCTCGACCCAAGTTAAATCTGTTACCAAAGGCGCGAGTGCCGTCAAAGCTGTGCTCTCGACAGATGGTAAAGACGAAACGCATGAGTTTGACCGCGTCATCCTTGCGATTGGCATTGTCGGAAATGTCGAGAATATGGGCCTCGAAGAACTTGGCGTGAAAATCGACCGTACACATATCACGGTTGATGAGTTTTCATTTACGGGCGTGAAGGGCCTTTACGCAATTGGCGATGTCACGACGCCGCCTTGGCTCGCGCACAAAGCCTCGCATGAAGGCATCATCTGTATTGAAAAAATTGCGGGCCACAACCCGCATCCGCTTGATGCCAACGCCATTCCGGGCTGCACCTATTGCCACCCGCAAGTGGCGAGTGTCGGCTATACTGAGGCGCAGGCCAAAGAGGCGGGATATGATATTAAAGTCGGGCGTTTCCCGTTCATCGGTAACGGTAAAGCCATCGCGCTTGGTGAGCCTGAGGGCCTCGTCAAAACGGTGTTTGACGCTAAGACAGGAGAACTTCTCGGAGCGCACATGATTGGCGCGGAGGTGACCGAACTTATCCAAGGCTATACTGTCGCGCAAAAGCTTGAGACGACAGAGCAGGACTTGATGGAAAC